>CAYHDD010000377.1:0-4082 GCA_964355195.1 uncultured Rhodoferax sp.
GCACGTGAATAAAAGTTTCATCGCGCCGGATCTCCGAAACATACCCCCCGAGCTTCGCAAGCTGGCCCGATGGGTCGTGTGGAGGGCGGTGGGCGCCCCCGGCGAAAAGCCGCGCAAGGTTCCCTATATGTGTGGCCGCAGGGACTCCACGGCCAGTTCAACCGACCCGGCGACGTGGAGCAGTTTCGCGCAAGCTGAGCGAGCTTACTCCGATGGCAAGTACACAGGTATCGGCATTGTCCTGAACGGTGACGGGCTGGTTGGTGTGGACATCGATCACTGCGTCACCAACGGCAAGCCCAGCGCCGAAGCGATGGCATTGCTGACCAAGATGGGCGCAGGCTACATCGAAATCTCTCCGTCCGGTACTGGCCTGCGTGCTATCGGTTACGGTGAATCGCTTGATGCAGGCGTGAACGGATCACTCGACGGCTTGAAAGCTGAGTTCTACTCGACAGAGCGTTATCTCACTCTGACCGGCAAGACCATCAAGGCCGGGCCGATCGTGCAGTTACGCGACTTTGTGACCATCGATGAATCATTCCGCACGGTCAAAACGACCAAGGTAAATCAAGAGACCGGCCAGATTGAACAAACCCCACCTGATGAACGCCATGCCGCCCTAGTCAAATCGATCCTGACTGGCGACGTGTATCACGACAGTCTGCGCGATCTTGCGGCGTCGATGACAGCAACCGGGATGCAAGCCGGGGCCGTGGTCAATCACTTGCGCGGTCTCATGGATGCCAGCGCAGGGCCGCATGACGAGCGATGGGCTGCGCGACGAGCATCAATACCCGGCCTGGTGAGCAGCGCAGGGGTTAGGTTTGCGCCGTTGCCCGATGAGGACTTCGATACCATGCTTGTTCAGGCGACCGACAAACTGTCGAACGAGGTAGCGAAGGAGACAGTCCCGGATGCACCCGAAGGCGACACAAAGGCCAGCAGCAAGACCGCCGCGGCATACAAGCTGCTGACGGCCACCGACCTTCACGCATTGCCTTCACTGCGCTGGCGCATTCGTGACGTGTTGCCTGAAAACGGATTGGGGATGATCCTTGGAGCTTCGACAGCAGGCAAGACGTTCGTCGGTCTGGACATGGCCGCGCATATCGCGATGGGGCGGGACTGGTACGGCTTCAAGGTCAATGCAGCACCAGTCGTTTATATCTGCCTGGAGGGTGAACGTGGTGTTCAGCGTCGCATCAAAGCATGGGAGATGCATCACGGTGAGTCATTACCTGACCACTTTCGATTTGTGCTGCAACCGTTCAACATGATGAATCTGCAAAATGTTGCAGACTTGGCAGCGGCTGTATTGGCGGCAGGCGGTCGTGATGGGGTCATCATCATCGACACACTTAATCGGGCGACCCCGGGCGGTGATGAGAACTCCAGCGTTGACATGGGAAATGTCATTGCCGCAGCGAAGAAGCTCCAATCTGCGACAAACAGCATGGTCGTACTGGTTCACCACAAGGGCAAAAACGATGCGGCAGGGGCGCGCGGCCACTCCAGCCTATACGCTGCGTTGGATGCTGCCATTGCCGTGAACCGCACCGAGAGGGGCCGGTCGTGGAGTACCGACCCAGCGCAAGGCGGCAAGTCAAAGGACGGTGAAGCGATCAGCAAGGGCTTTGAACTCAAGACGGTGCATCTGGGTCTGGACGACGACGCTCTGCCGGTTGATTCCGCCGTGGTCGTGCCATGTGACGACGTAGCTGATCGTGGCAGGCCGCTCACCAAGGCACAACAGGACGCTATGCAAGCGTACTACGACGTGGCAGGTGAACAGGGAACGCTGAACGCTGCCGGTGAATTTTCCGGACTGCATATTGATGCGTGGCGGTCGGCGTTCTACACGACCAGCACGGCAGATACAACCGAAGCCAAGAAGAAGTCATTCCAGCGTGTTCGCTATGACCTGGTCAAGCTGGGTCGGGTTTCAGTCGTCAACGACGTGTATCAACTTGGCGCTGATTCGTCATTCCGGGAAACGGAGTTTGCCGATTCGCTGCGTGAAAAGCAGGAGCAATCACGCGAGGTTTTACCCACTACCGGGACATGGGACATGCCGGGACATTTGCGGGACAGTGTCCCGGCTATATCCGTCAGTTGACCGGGACAACCGGGACACAACCCTTTAGGGGTGTCCCGTGTCCCGGTACTGAATAGGGGCAGGTTTGCATGATTTTGAAGAAAACGCAAATGTCCCGGTGGAACCGATCAAAAACAACCGTTCGTGCAAAACCGGTCACGCTGTCATCGCTGTCTGTAGATCCCTGTCGAACGCCATGAGGATTTCGCTGGAATGGTCCATCAGTGCTATGACTTCGTCAACAGCTTGCGCGCAACCTCCGAGGAAGTTATCCCGCAAACGCGGAGCCATGCCGTCAAATGCCTCGTGTGCGCCACCGTGGGTCATGGCTAGCATGGCCTGTAGTTGCAGCAGCTTTTCATCAACCTTGCTGTACGTTGGGCCAGTCAGTCCGGTTATTGTTGTAATCATGATGTTGCCTCCTTTTTTGCCCCGGATAGAACGCGCAGGGGTTTCGCGTTATCCAAATAGTCAGGCCATCTTGAGCAACGGGACAACGTCAGCGCCCTTCTGCCATGCGTCCAGCATGTCGGCCCATTGCTGCATCATCACTGCCCTGTCAGACAGATGTTCGGCTTGGTTGTAGGTGCCACGAACCGCATTCTGTTCGGCGTGCGCCAGTTGGCGTTCTATCCAGTCACGGTTAAATCCAAGTTCGTTCAGGCGCGTGCTGCCTGTGTGCCGTGTGGCGTGTGGACTGAACTTACCGGACCATCCGAGATAGCCCAGGGCCCGCCGCAGTGTTGCACCGGTCATTTGCTTCTCTCTGTCGTCGCGATGCGGGAATACATGCACACGATGACCATTGACAGCCTGGACCTTGCGCAGGATAGCAACAGCCTGAGTCGGCAGTGGGAATCGGTGTTCCTTCCCCATCTTCATGCGCTCGGCCGGAATAGACCACACTGCGTCATCAAGGTCGAACTCTGACCACTTGGCACCCAACACCTCATTGGGACGCGCCAGCGTCAACCATTGCAATCTGAAAGCGGCCACCGTCTGGAAGTTGCGCTCGTAGCCGTCTAGGTCGCGCATGAGTTGCCCAATCTCGGTAACTTGCAGCGGACGCTTGTGCTGAGTCTTGTTCTTTGGGAGTGCCTTGCGGACCGGGTACACCGGGTCGGTGTCGGCCCTGAGCGTTGCCACGGCCAGATCAAAGACCGATGACATGGTGCGCTGCGCTTCTGCTGCCACTGACGGACCGTTGTCCTTCGCAGACGTGGTCAGAACGTCCAAGATGTGCGCGGGAGTGACCGACTTCACCGGCATATTTCCAATCTTCGGGAACACCACGCGGGTCAGCATGTCGAGCCGGCGCGCCTTGGTCACTTCCTGCCAGTCCTTCAGCGTCAGCCATTCCTTAGCCACCGACTCAAAGGTTGTCGCCGCGTCCTGACCAATTTGTACCCGGTTTAGCTGGCGCCGGTGTGCCGGGTTGATGCCCTGCTTCACCAGGTCACGGGCCTTGATGCGTTCGTCTCGGGCTTCGGCCAGTGTCAGCCTGCCACCGGCACGACGCGCCTGTGTTTCCGCGGTTGTCTCCTTGTTCTGGATGCTGGTGTAGTCACCAATGGCGAACATGCTCTCTTTGCGGACACCATCCTTCACCAACTCAAAGCGGTAGCGCCACGCCTTCACCCCTGACGGCTTGACCTCCAGATACAGGCCCTTGTCATCCGCCAGCTTGTAGGGTTTGTCCTTGGGCTTGGCATTGCGGCATTGAGTGTCGGTAAGCATGTCCGGTCTCCTTTGCAAAACATACCCGGTCAATGTGTCGGGTATTTTGATTGCATACCCGGTAGCATACCCGGTTTATTCTGAGATGACAAGAGGTGGCAAGAAACGACGCGACTAGATGTGTTCCTCTGAAAATACCTGATTTACTGCAATTTTGAGACTGTATGAAGCGACTTGAAACGACTAGTTTGATTCAAGGGCTGAACAAAAAGTTCATCACATCGCCATCCTTGACGATGTATTCCTT
>CAYHDD010000378.1:0-4065 GCA_964355195.1 uncultured Rhodoferax sp.
CAGCTCATTCGTAATGAGAAGGTCGGGTGTTCGATTCATCTCTCCGGCACCAATAAAACCAAGGAAAGTCCGCTATCTAAACAATAGCGGCTTTTTTTCGGGCTAGCACTGGGCTAGCACTAGACCGAAAACGCGGTACCTTAGACTGCTCTCACAGCCGATTGCTGGTGATCGTCTTTACCAACTATTGGGAAAAGAGGCGTCCAAGAATCGATGTGTTTGCCAGCATAGGTGACTGGGCCAGCGCCCCATAGCAATGGCAAAGACGCCTTGGGTATTGAGTGGCCGAAGGCTAACGTCAGACCCTGGCCCCACATACCCAAGGCGCATTTATCCAATTTGGTGTTTTCCCAGTCTCGGAAATCGGCCCGCCTCTTTTTCATTTGCTGAGTGTAGTTATAGAACAATTGGCGGCCCACTTGACTACAAAAATCATGAGCCTCACTAAGTTGAGCTGCAGTCAATTGGCCTGTCGCTTCAGCGTTCACAAGAAAGTGCGGAGCTATCGAAGAAGCAGGTGGGCCAAGCTCCCAAAGGCTTGATGTCTGCCAAGTACCTATAGCTATGCTTGCAATAGTGTCCGAATTTGTGATTTGAATTTTTTCTCCGCACTGCACCGTCACGTTATGCAGATTCCGCTCCGTCAAAAATCTATTCACAACACTTAAGCCGTAGTCAGTCCCTCTCCGAAACGCATCATGAATTCGATCTGTCGAAACATCGATAGATCATTGAGAGCCTTGGTTTTTAGACGTTCGGGTGGCGAGTCCTGGTCTCGTGCAGCCTGCCGATGGTGCACACGCCTTCGCCACGGACCGCCACACGCCTCAGGATTCTTTCATCGATCTTTGTAAAGTCAGAAAGTACGGTCCAATCTTTTCGCCCAGACGCGCAACGTACCCCTGCATCTGATAGTCCCGATACTCGGTTTTCCAACGACCGCGGAACGACCACAACTCGCTATCAGGCTCCAAGCCGTCAATGAACGTTTGCCAAACTTTATGAAGGTGTCCGAACGGTTGATCTGGTACTGCATGCAGTGGGTCGTCCACCCGCTCATTGACTTCAACTTCTGCTCGACTGAACCTTTCCAGCAAGTCAGCCTTTGACACGACAAACGCGGGCTCCTCATTCGTCAAAGTCCAGGGGACATCTCTTGCAGCCTTATCTGTCCAAAACTTAAACTTATTCCACGGGAATCCGAGCTCAACGCTAAGTATCAGGGGCCACAGCGGTACAAAGATTAGCAACACTGCAATAGGCTCGAAGATAGCGTCAAACAAACGCATTTTCCAGGAGGGCGTCTTTTCACTGACAAAAAGGCGTGGCACATGATCCTGGCTTGCCCACCAAGTGCGATAGGCGGACAGCGTTGCCAAGGCAACTACTCCAAATCCCATGTAGAACAAAAAGTAGGTCAGCCACACGAAATTCACTCCTCCCCGCTTGGCACTTCGTTTACACGAATCCGCACGTCACCGATGACACCGCGCTCGATTGTGGGCGACACGCCGGATCACTTAGTGCTGCTGGAAACCTGCCTGCGTGAATGGAGCGGCCCCAGCCTATGGACCGCCGCGGAAGTGCTGGACTTGAGCCATTACTCGGACCGCATAGAAAGGATTGGGGTTGAAAAGCCATTCTTGACCCCGGTGATCACGCGGGACGATAGAGACGGTGATTGGTTTGAGGAAAACGTGACCGTCGGGGTGCGCATTGAAGACCCAACTGGCGGCGCACCTACCTTTATTCCGCTGACGTTTGGTGAAGTGCTGTCCTTGCAGCAGTCAGTTAAGGCGGCCGAGGTAGCTCAACTTGTGTCGGTGCAGCTACCCGGCCTAAAGACCCCTGTGCCGATTGAAGATGCGCGCCGCGCCCTGGATGCTTTGGCACGCGTGCGCTTTGAGGTAGAGCGGAAAACCTTCACACCGGGTCGTGAGATGGCTTTGCCCGAGCAACCGAAACGACTCGTGATCAAGCGCAACCTTGAAGATATTGACTACAGCGAAGCGCGAACTGGCGCATTACAAATGCCGGCCGACCGTGAGCCGGTTTTACCTCGCTCGTTACGCATTGAAGTGCGACTGAAATCCTATCAATTGGTCGGTGTGGCATGGCTGCAGAACCTTTGGGATGCATCACCCGACAACTGCCGTGGCACGGTTCTGGCCGACGATATGGGACTGGGCAAAACACTGCAATTGCTGACCTTTATGGCATCGTGTTTTGAAGCTGACCCAACGCTGCCCCCGGCACTGGTTGTGGCACCGGTTGCTTTGCTGGAAAACTGGCGCAACGAATTGGAGCGGTTTTTTGAGCCCGGCACCTTGCCAATGTTGATGCTATACGGCGCGGCACTTAAAGCGCTACGCGTGAGCAAGCAGGAGCTCGATAGTGAGCTGAGGGCGCAAGGTGTCACGCACCTACTGAAAAAGGGTTGGCGTGGCGACGCCCAGTTGGTGCTAACCACTTACGAGACCATGCGCGATCTGGAATTTGCCATGGCCAGCCAGCCGTGGTCGATCATGGTGTGCGACGAGGCGCAAAAAATCAAAACACCCGCTGCGCTGGTCACGCGTTCAGCCAAAAAGCAAAAAGTGCGTTTCCGCATTGCTTGCACCGGCACACCAGTAGAAAACACCCTGGCAGATTTGTGGTGTCTGTTTGACTTTGTGCAGCCTGGCATGTTGGGTGCGCTGAGCCATTTTTCACGCACCTACCGCCAACCGATTGAGGCCAAGACCCCAGAACAAGTGGCGAAAGTGGAAGAGCTGCGCGCTGTGATTCAACCGCAAATATTGCATCGCAAGAAAGCCGATGTAGCCAAAGACCTGCCGACACCGGTTGAAGATGCACAGTGCAAGGCACTGCCAATGTCGCCATACCAGTTGGCGCTTTATGAGGGGGCTTTGGGTGAGTTGCGGGAGCAACGCGAGATCAACCCTTCGGCGCAGTTGCAAGCGCTGCAAGCGATCCGAAAAATTTGCTCTGATCCGCATGGTTTTGCTGAATCAGATACGCATCGGCTGCCGATTGAGCGGCTGGTTAACGAGTCCCCCAAAATGGGTTGGATGGTGGAGCGGCTCACAGCGCTGGCAGCCGACGGGGCGGGCGAGCATAAAGTGATCGTGTTTTGTGAGTTTCGCGACCTGCAAGTCATGTTGCAGCGGGTGATAGCGGCCTTTTTTGGCATGGCTGCCAGCATCGTGAATGGCGAGACCTCAGCCGATCCGCGTGCCAGCGTCAACCGCCAGCAGTTGATTGATGCGTTTCAGGAAAAACCAGGGTTCAATGTGATCATCTTGTCACCACTAGCAGTTGGGTTTGGCGTGAACATTCAGGCCGCCAACCACGTCATTCACTTCACCCGCACGTGGAACCCGGCCAAAGAAGACCAAGCCACAGCCCGCGCCTACCGTATTGGCCAAACCCGCACAGTACAGGTGTATTACCCCGGCGTGGTGAGCGACAGGTTTCCGAGCTTCGACGTGCGTTTGGATGCGTTGCTGGGCAAGAAGCGTGCTCTGGCGGCGGATATGCTCAATGGGTGTAACGACTTGAAGGTGTCGGATTTTGCGGATTTTGGGTGATGGGTATTGGCTAGTGTCTGCGCTGCTCAATTATTTGCAAAAAATAGCTGGCACTATTGAACGACTTCTATGTAAGCTGAGCGACCGCAATGGAGTGCCAGTGCGTAATGACTTCTCTTGGTCGAGTCCCCACGGGTGTCTCTTTGATTGAATTCACGACCACACTGCTGTCGGTGGGCTACTGGAAGGAATGACCGGTATCCGGCTGTGAATTTGAACCTCTGTATTTCCGGCTACGCTGCATTGCTGAAGTAGGTTTCTGGAATCTCTATGGCCGCTTTTCAGTCCCAAGCCGACCAATGCCACATGATCCAGTCACCGTTGATTTTTCACAAGTGTGGCCAGAAAGTCTTTGCCGGGCAAAGGAATTCGAGTGCGAGGGATGTTGATTTTTGGGTTCGCAACTTCGCAGACCAGCACCAGTAGTGTCCCAACGTTGTCACATCGGAAGGTCGTAAGTTAGTGATTTGCTTGT
>CAYHDD010000379.1:0-4063 GCA_964355195.1 uncultured Rhodoferax sp.
GACGAATCGATCCGGTTTGGCCATGAAGACTGGGACTTCTGGCTCGCCATGGCAAAGGCCGGACACTGGGGCTACACCCTGCCAGAATTCCTGCAGTGGTACCGCAAGCGCGGCGATGGCCGTTTCGAGCAGATCATGCGCGCGGGCGATGTCAACAATCAGTTCGAAGCGTTGATGCGCCGTAAATACGAGGGTCTGGAAAAGCATTTTCCAGAGCCGGTCCGGCGCCACCCAGCGCCTTTTGAGGCGATCAACACCGAAGCCCTGGCCGTCAATCCGCTCGCAGCCAACCCGAACGGGCGGCGGGTCATGTTCATCGTCCCGTGGATGGTCACAGGCGGCGCCGACCGGGTGAACCTCGAACTGATAGAAGGCTTGACCGCCCAGGGCCATCAAGTCACCGTGTGCGCCACCCTGCAGGCCAGCCACGTCTGGGAGCATCAGTTCACGCGCCTGACGCCCGATGTGTTTGTACTGCCCAACTTTCTCCATCCGTCTGATTACCCCAGATTTCTCGCCTATCTGATCCGCTCACGCATGATCGATACAGTGGTCGTGACCGGCAGCACCATCGGCTACCAGTTGTTGCCCTATCTGCGATCGGTCTTTCCTGACGTGGCCTTTCTCGACATGTGCCACGTCGAAGAGCCGCATTGGCTCAATGGCGGTCATCCGAGGTTTGGTGCCGGCTATCAGGACGCGCTGGATCTCAACATTGTCACGACCAGCCATCTGGCGGACTGGATGCAGGGCCGTGGCGCCGACCGTGAGCGCATCCGCGTGCTCTACACAGGGCTGCAGTCGCGCCCGGAAGGGGACGCCACCAAGTCAAGAAGCAGTTTGCGAGAAGAACTTCAACTCCCGGCAGAAATTCCCGTGATTGTGTTTGCCGGACGCATCTGCGAGCAAAAGCGCCCGGCGCTGCTGGCGCAAATTCTTGCAGCCGCGCGCGATCAGGGCCTTGAGTTCCGTGCGCTGGTGATTGGCGACGGCGAACTCAAAGCGTCATTCGAATCACTGCTTTTGGAGTACAAGCTGGGCGACCGCGTGCAAATGCTTGGTACAGTGTCCCACCAGCGGTGGCTTGAGGTCTTGAGTGCTGCCGACATCTTCTTGATGCCTTCGCAATACGAGGGCATCTCCATCGCACTGCTGGAGTCCCTGGCCGCTGGTGTTGTGCCGGTGGTGTCACGGGTGGGTGGCCAGGACGAAATTGTGGGGAGCGAGGCCGGGTTCCTGATTCCCCATGGCAGCGATGAACTTCAGGCCTACGTGTCCGCACTTACGCAACTCATGTCTGACCCCAGCCACCTGCGTGCCATGTCAAAGCAGAGCAAGGCAATTTCATTGTCCAAGCTTTCCTGGGAAGGCGCCATTCGCAATTTGCAGGCCATTTTTGACGAAGCCCATCAACTGCGGCTATCCAATCCGCGGCCGGTCATCGGCCTGTCCCTGGGGCGCGAGCTCGCCACGCTGGCGCTCGAATACAAGCGTCTGGGCGAAGCCGTGGATTGGCTCTGGCGCATCAAGGACGTCAACGCCGCCCCGGGTGCCAGCCCTACTCCGATACCCATCAACGGCTTGGTGCGCCTGTGGACCGTGGTGAGTTCGAGTCGCCTGGGTTCGGCCATGCTGCGCAGTGCACGCTTGCGCGCCCTGGCGCGCTGGTTGCTGGAAAAGCTTGAGGCGCGCCGTGGGTCTGCTGGCCCGGGCCAATGAAGATACTGCTGCTGGTGCATCTGTTCCTGCCCGATTACTTTTCGGGCACAGAGATTCTGACCCTGCACACAGCCCAGGAGCTCCAGTCGCGCGGGCACGAGGTGCAGGTCTTTACCGGTTTCCCGGGCGCCGCCGGCATTCCCGACGACCAGCGTTTTGACAGCTACGAATTTGAAGGCATGAGCGTTAGCCGCTTCAAGCACGCGCACAGCCCCATGGGTCGTCAGAACAACGTGGCCGAGCAGGAGTACAACAACCAGCTGGTGGCGGAACATTTCGCTGCGCTACTGGATAAATTCCAGCCTGATGTCGTGCACTTCTTCCATCTGATGCGCCTCTCTGCCTGCGTCATCGACGTCTGCGTGCAGCGCGGCATACCAACCGTCCTGACGCCGACCGATTTCTGGTTTGTTTGCCCCGCCGCGCAGCTGCGCCTTGAAGACGGCAGCATGTGCGCCGGGCCGGATTCGATTGGCGCCAACTGTGTTCGCCATCTCGCTGCCCTGAAGATGCCTGGGCGTGTTGCCGGTCTTCTCAACCAGTTGCCAGAGTCACTGGTTCGCGGTGCGGTTCAAGTGGCCATGCTGCCACCCTTCCAGCACTGGGGTCCGGCCCGGCTGGTGTCGGCCTTGTCGCGACGAGAAAAGTTCCTGACAGAGCGGCTCAATCAGATCAACCGGGTGCTGGTGCCCACCCGAGTCATGCAGCAGACCTTGCTGCAGCACGGTCTGGAGCAGGCTCGTACCCAGTACTGCTCCTACGGCATAAGATTGCCGGAGCGCGCTGCGCCTTTGCCGCGCACCGCCGGGCCACTGGTGCTGGGTGTGATCGGCATTGGCGAGCACAAAGGCCCCCACGTATTGATCCAGGCCGTGCGCAAACTCCCCAAGGCTGATCTGGTGGTGAAAATCTACGGCCGGCACTCCGACTTTCCCGACTATGTGGACAGGCTCAAAGCGCTGGCTGGCGATGACCGTCGCATCGAGTTCTGCGGCAGCTTCCCGAATGACCAGATAGGCAACATTCTGTCGACGCTCGATGCCCTGGTGGTTCCCTCGATCTGGTTCGAAAACGCGCCTCTGGTCATCTATTCAGCGCAGGCTGCAGGCGTGCCGGTGATCGGTTCCAACGTCGCCGGTATTGCCGAACTGATCACGCATGACGACAACGGCTGCCTGTTCCCTGCCGGGGATGCTGATCGCCTGGCAGAGATAATCAGCCCATTGGCACAAGACCGCGGGCAGCTGGCCCGTCTTTCAGAAAGGGCGCGCATGCCGAAAACCATTGCTTCCTACACCAACGAACTGCTGGCAGTTTATGGCGAGCTCGGCGCGGCCAGGAGTCAGGAACAATGAAGTGTCTGATCTTGGGTGGCGCCGGTTTCATCGGTTCGCACCTGGCTCAGGGCTTGCTGGCCGAAGGTCATCAGGTCCGGATCTTCGACCGGCCCAACCTGCTGTTGCCACCAGAACTCCGGTCCGACCCGCGCATCGAGTGGTTTGAGGGCGATTTTCTGAATCAGGACGAACTCGCCCTCGCCGTTGTTGGCAGCGAAGTCGTCTTTCATCTGGTATCGGCAACGCTGCCCAAGTCGTCCAACGACAACCCGGTTTACGACGTCGAAAGCAACATCATCGGCACCCTCCGGTTGCTCGAAATTGCGCGCTTGAACGGCGTGCGTCGTGTCATTTTTGCGTCATCCGGCGGCACGGTTTATGGCCTGCCGCAATCCTTGCCGATTGCCGAATCGCATCCAACGCAACCGCTGGTCTCCTACGGCATCGCCAAGCTGACCATCGAAAAATACCTTCACATGTACCAGGCGCTGCATGGCCTGGAGTACTGCGTGCTGCGGCTCGCCAACCCCTTTGGCGAGCGCCAACGCGTCAGCGCAGCGCAGGGCGCGGTGGCAGTGTTTTTGCACCGGGCCTTGCACGGCGAGACCATCCACATCTGGGGCGATGGCAGCGTGACGCGCGACTACATCTACATCAAGGACGCCATCAGTGCCTTCATCAAAGCCATGTCGTGGCAGGGCAGTCAGCGCGTCTTCAACATCGGCTCCGGCCAGGGGCTGAGCCTCAACGACATCCTCGCCGCCATGGAGAAACTGCTGGGCAGACCCGTCATGCGCAGCTACGAGCCTGCCCGCAACTTTGATGTTCCGGTCAATGTGCTGGACATCACCTGCGCGCGCCAGCAGCTCGGTTGGGCACCCGAGGTTTCTTTCCATGACGCGCTGGTCAACACCCTGGCCTGGATGCGCGAGAACCAGCATGTCGAGCCCTGAGCCGCAAGCCGCCTTGCCTCTGGTCAGCGTCATCATCCGCAGCATGGACCGCGC
>CAYHDD010000380.1:0-4062 GCA_964355195.1 uncultured Rhodoferax sp.
ACGACATCAAGGCTGGCAGTGAGTTTGCCATCCTGACCAACATCATTCATCAGGAGTGGTCCGGCGTGAGTGTGACTGAGCACAAGGAGATGAAGGGTCTGAAAAGTCATAACCTGCGCGATCACATGAGCGAGGCGGAACTCATTTTCACGGCCCTGGCAGAGCTGTCCACGCGCCAGATCGCCGAGAGCACAGACGCCACCGGGCTTGCCACAGAACGAGACGGCAGCCAAGTCCGGTGGCCGCATAGCCGCGCAGGCCCGCCATCAATTGGAGAACCAGACTGGCAAATCAGTGCTGTCGGGTGACAACTTCCTGGCGCCCGTTGCCCCCAAGGCAGTCAAGGGATTAGGCAAAGTTTCTGGCAAGACATCGGGTAGTGCGTAAGGTCATTAAGCCGACGCAACCGAAAAGATGTCTCAGTTGCATGCAACTTCGATGCGTATTCTGTTATGTTACGACGCTAAGACCTTGGCAGTCGGGCAGTCAATCCAGCCCGCAACAGACGTAATCTGAACCAGGAGATGCTGACATGAACGAAATTGTTTTTGTCGTTGAACAAGCCCCGGAGGGCGGTTTGACGGCCCGCGCGCTGGGTGAGTCCATATTCACCGAGGCAGACACCGAAGCCGAACTGCGCGTAGCGGTTCAAGATGCAGTGCATTGTCACTTTGACGACGGCAAGTCACCCAAAGTTATCCGCCTGCACTTTGTACGTGAAGAGTTGCTGGCGACGTAGAGCAAAGCATGAGGCTAGCGCGTGATTTAACCGGCGCACAGTTGGTTCGCGCTTTAGGCAAGCTGGGCTACATGCCCAGCCGGCAAACGGGTAGTCATGTGCGTTTGACCTGTGAGTTGCCCGCGCAACATCACGTCACTATTCCACTGCATGATCCGTTGCGCATTGGCACCTTGGCCGCCATCTTGGCAGCCGTTTCCGAGGCCCATGGTTTGACGCGTGATGAATTGTTACAACGCTTGTTTGGTTGATTGGTTTAAGGCATCCCGGTGGCCGCCGAGCCTGAAAAAATCGCCCTCTCTGCCCTGCAACACTGGCAGTACTGCCCGCGCCAGTGCGGCCTGATTCACCTGGAGCAGGTGTTTGACGACAACGTCCACACCCTACGCGGCCAGGCGGTGCATGCCAAGGTAGACAAGCCCGGCGTCGAGACGGCCAAGGGCGTTCGCGTGGAGCGCGCCTTGCCGCTGTGGCATGACGAGCTGGGCTTGGTCGGCAAGTCTGATGTGGTGGAGTTCTTGGCTGGCGGTGTGCCCTACCCCGTGGAATACAAGCATGGCAGTCGCAACAAAGCGCCAGACATTGCTGCCTGTGACGATCTTCAGTTAGCGGCTCAAGGCATGTGTCTGCAAGCCATGACGGGCAAAGCGGTGAGCGAGGGCGCCCTCTACTACGCCACGTCCAAGCGGCGCCGCGTGGTGGCTATTACCGATCAATTGCGTGCCGGCGTGGCGCAAACCGCCGCCGCCATTCGCCACATGCTGGCCAGCGGCGCGTTGCCACCGCCTCTGGTGCCAGAGCAGGCGATCAGACGCTGCAAGGCATGTTCACTGCTGGAGCGCTGCCAGCCGCAAGCCACGCACGCCGGTTTGGTGGCCGCCCGCACCGCGCTGTTTGACCCCGACGCGTAAGTTTCATTGGGCTGTTAGCATCTAAAACATCGATCTTGCTGAAAGGGAAAATCATGGCTGCTGTGTTCAAAGACATTGAAACTCAAGCCCTTGCCTTGCCGGAGCGCGAGCGCAGCGCATTGGTGGCGCGGTTGCTGGACAGCCTGGAAGCTGCGTTTGACGACTCTCCCGAAGCGGTGGCTGCCGCGTGGGATGAGGAAATCGCGCGCCGTATTGCAGATTGCGACGCGGGGCGCACTCAGGGCATTCCAATTGAACAAGTGCAGGCCGAAATACAAGTTCTGCTGCGCCAACATGCCAGGGCATGAGAACTCTCTATCAGCCTGCCGCACTAGAGGAATTTCGGGAGGCGATCATCTGGTATATCGAGGCCGCTGGTCAACGACAGGCTGAGGCTTTTGATCGGGAAATCAACGCCAAACTGGAACTGCTGAAGAATCACCCGCTAATCGGCACACCTGGCATTGGGGGTAGCAGGTGGATGCCTTTGAGGCGATTCCCGTACACACTGCATTACAGGGTGGTTGGCGAGGTGATCGACATCTTGGCAGTGGCACATCAAAAACGTCGGCCTGGGTATTGGCGCAAGCGGTGAATCCGTGCCAGCATGCAACTCCTCAACACCCTCTACGTCACCAGTGCGGACACCTATCTGCGCCTGGACAACGACACGCTGCGCGTCGAGGTTGAGAAAGAGACCAAGCTGCGTGTGCCACTGCACCACTTGAGCGCGGTTGTGTGTTTTGGCCATACGGGCTTCTCGGCCCCGCTCATGCACCGCTTGGCTGAAGACGGTATTGCGTTGGTGCTGCTGGACGACAACGGCCGCTTCAAAGCCAGACTCGAAGGTGCAGTCACCGGTAATGTGTTGCTGCGTCAGGCCCAGTTCCAGCGTGTGGCAGATCCGGTGTTTACGCTGGACATGGCCCGTGCCTGTGTGGCCGGCAAGATCAAAAACACGCGACAGGTTTTGCAGCGCGGTGCCCGTGAGGCCAAGCTTGAAGACGAGGCCAAGGCGCTGACCCGCTTGGCAGACGACCTGGCCGCCAGCTTGCGCGCGCTGCCAGAGGCCACCAGTCTGGATGTTTTACGTGGTATCGAGGGTGAGGCCGCGCGCCAGTATTTCAGCGGCCTCAATTTGCTGGTGCGTTCTGACCAGCGTTCAGCTTTTGCCATGGACGGGCGTACGCGTCGCCCGCCGCGTGATCGCTTCAACGCCATGCTGTCGTTCTTGTATGCCATGTGGATGAACGATTGCCGCTCTGCCTTGGAGGCGGCGGGCCTGGACCCACAGGTTGGCTTCTTGCACGCCTTGCGCCCTGGTCGCGCCGCATTGGCACTCGACTTGATGGAAGAGTTTCGCCCGTGGGCTGACCGGCTGGCCCTGACTTTAATCAACCGGGGTCAACTGGAGGCTGACGACTTTGTGCTGCGCGAAGGTGGCGGTGTTTCACTGGAGCCGGATGCTCGCAAAACCGTGGTGGTGGCGTATCAGGAACGCAAGCGCGACGAGATCAATCACCCATTGCTGGCGCTGTCTGTTCCCTTGGGATTGGTGCCCTTGGTGCAGGCCCGCCTGATGGCACGCGCGTTGCGCGAAGATGGCGCGCCGTATGTGCCGTTTATAGCCAAGTAAGGACGTCTGATGTTGGTGCTGGTTTGCTACGACGTGAGTACCGAAACCAAGGCCGGGCGCCGCCGCCTGCGCCGGGTTGCCAAAGTCTGCGAGAGTACCGGGCAGCGAGTCCAAAAATCGGTGTTTGAATGCCAACTGGATATAGCGCGGTTTGAGACACTTGAGCGGGAGTTGCTGGCAGAGATCGATGCTCAAGAAGACTGCTTGCGTCTGTATCGCATACCCGAGACACGCGGCTTCGAGGTGCTGGAGCATGGCGCTTTCAAGGCGGTGGACTTTGACGGACCGCTGGTGCTTTGACATTGTGTTTTGATATAGCCACGGACACCGGGTCTGTGATAAGGTCAATACCGCGAACCTCAAGTGGTGGACTTCTGCCAATAAGGTTCGCACGCTACGCAAGCCATTGATTGAGATGATCTTTCTGAATTTCCTTATCCAAACTCCCGATGCGAATCTGGTGCTGGAACGAGGTTCGCGCGAATGCACCAAAAATGCGTTTGTGGATAGTCATTTGGCGGCGAAGCGGATCGCCCGGCAGTGATGCCGGGCGCGGATTGAAACACTGCACCCCCCCCACACAACCAAACTCACCGGCCAGGATCGCCCGGCAGTGATGCCGGGCGCGGATTGAAACCCGACAAAGGCGGCATCGTCCCGGTTGTCGGCGTGGATCGCCCGGCAGTGATGCCGGGCGCGGATTGAAACCAACACTGTTGCTACCATGTCCAAGAGAGCGTCCTGGATCGCCCGGCAGTGATGCCGGGCGCGGATTG
>CAYHDD010000381.1:0-4061 GCA_964355195.1 uncultured Rhodoferax sp.
CATTGCCTGCCAGCGCGTCCTGCACTTGCCCTTGCAACTGCGCTATCGTCTGCTCGCGCTCCGCGACCGCATGCTCCCACGCCTGGCTCTGTGAAGCGAGCCAGGTATTACCGGCAAGCGCGTCCTGCACTTGGCCTTGCAGCAGAGCTATGGACTGCTCACGCTCTGCGACGGCGCGCTCCCACGCCTGACTCTGTGAAACGAGCCAGGCATTGCCGGTGCGAAGTTCATTCAGCGCCCGCGTCAGGGACTTGGCCTCCTCGTCCTGGGCTTGTGCCGTCCGTTCCCAGGCATTTCGCTGCTCGGCCAACCACTGAATATCTGCCTTCAGCCGTACCTCGTCCGACGCCTCTTTTTCTCGACGCAGAAAGACCTTGCGCGCCGCAGCAAAACGCTCGAGCAAAGGTTCGGCACTTCCGTGGGCAATCCAATCGACACCGAGCCGTGCCAGAAAGCCCTTGAATTCTGTCGGCAAAGCGCCCGCGACTGCCGAGACTTCTTGTGTCGGTCGGTCCACAAGCAAGACCAGAAACTCCTCAACCATCTCCAGAATGTCCTGCTGGCCCAGAACTTCAGCGTAACGCTCCAGAGCGTTGCGCCATGGCCCATACTCTGCCTCGCTGCGCCATTGCCGATAGAGAAAGTAGGCGAAGACCGCGGCACGTTCAATGTCTTCTCTTGCCTTGTTCTCCGAGATCGTGTTCTTTTCGTGAAGACGATAAGCCACCAACGGTTGATCGAGAAAATAGATGTGTTTCTTTCCCAAAACCAATCGAAGGATGAACTCCAGATCATGGGCATATCGCAAGGGTGCAAACGTGCCAACCGTTTCAAATACGGATCGTCTGACAAACAGGTTGGAGGTGGTTACCAGAAAGTTTGCACGAAACAGTGCAAACGCGACGTCACGCTCTTGTCTGTAGAAGTTCAAGGCGTCGTCATACCACGGGTTTGGTGCGGATTTGCCCAGGTCGTCCACAAAGGAGGCTCTGGTTGCCACGACATCGATCGAGGCATCGGATTGAACAAGTGCCAGACAGGCAGCCAGTCGGTCTGGTTCAAAACAGTCGTCAGAATTGAGGAACGCTACAAAATCACCGGTCGCGCGCAAAATTCCCGCATTCAGCGTGTGATGTGCCCCTTGGTTGGACCAGGACCAGAAGATTATTTCATCGTGCTCTCTGGAAAGTCGGCGTACTACTTCAGCCGAATCATCTGTCGATCCATCGTCGATGACAATGATCTCGACGGGGAGTAGCGTTTGCGCCAAGACGCTAGCTATTGCAGCTTCAATGTATTTTGCGTGGTTATAGAGCGGGATCACCACAGACACCCTTGGCTCAGCATCGCCGTTGCGAGCAGTGGGCCCACGCGCAGCCGACACTGGCACACCAATTTCTGGCAATGCCGCGCGCCCGGATACAGGGGCTTTGGAGCTCAGCGTCATGGTGTCGGTTTCACGTTGAAAGGGCCGCACATGATACCCGGTCGTGCACGGGAAGCTGTCACAGTTTTTTCAAGATGACCGCAGCGATGAGCCCCAGATTCCCGAGCCTGGACTGACGGTAAACACCAGATCGTTGGAGTGCGCCCCATCTGACAAACAAGCCGCCTTGTCGGGCCTTTGAGAATTCCTCGAGCCGGTGAACATTTTCCTCTGTAAGGTAAGTAGCCATCGTCCGCAAGGCGTCGATGTTGATCTGATTCCAGGTCCGAAACTGACCGTTCAGCAGCGTGCGTGCGTGTGTGACACGCGCACGCCAATGACGGTTGGTGCCAATCAGGTTGCCGCCGTGATGCCGATAACGCAAGGTGGGCTGCGGGTCGAAAAAGACGCGCCCGCCGCAACCCGTCACGAGCAAGTAGAGCCACCAGTCGTGCGCCGCCACTTGCAGGTTCGGACCGACCTTGCGAAGCAACTCGCAAGCGGCATGATTAAACACCATGGTGTTCCCGCTCGCGATATTCTGAACCAACGCGTTGGCAAAACTCGGTGATCGAAGGTGCAAGTCGGAAAGCCCAAGCACCTGGTTTTGTTCATTCACCTTCAAGGTTCGCGAACAATAAAGCGCGGGCACATCGCTTGGGACGCTCCGGAGCCAAACAAGTGCCCTTGCCAGTTTGTCGTTCTCCCAGATGTCATCCTGATCGGCAAAAGCGTAGTGGTCTGCCGAAATGTCGTGACGACACGCGAGGGACAGGAAGTTCGCTACAAATCCTCGCCCGGGACCGGTTCTCACGGAAAGCTGTCCTAAGGTCAGCTTTTGCCTGTACGCAGCGAGGATGTCGTGCGTCCTGTGGTCGGAGCCGTCATCGGAAACCCAAATTGACCACGTCGGAAGTGTCTGTCTGGTGATCGAGTCAAGCTGGTCGCCGAGATAACGGTGCCCCTGCATGGTACACAGCAGAATGGCCACCCTGGATGGTCGGCTACCGTTGGGGGACGGCTCGGTCGGCTGCATCAGGGATTTGCCCGTCATGGCACAGCATGGGACGGTGCTTGACCGATGTCTGGCCAGCGCTTGCGCAGATAGACCCACGCCAGCAAGCCCACCAGCATCATGGCCATAGAAGCGCTTGCCATCAAGACGGTCGAATGCATCACCAGGGGTGCAATGACACCAGCGACAAAGCCGTTGGCAGTGGACGCTATGAAGGATTGCACGGATGACGCCATGCCACGGCGCGAGGGATGAAGATCAAGAACCATCAGCGTCACCACCGGCACCATCAGAGCCCACCCGAAAGAGAAGATGGCAATGGGAATGAGTGCCCATGAAGCATGTGCCTTAAACACCAAATTGGCAGCGAGGTTGATCGTGGCAATCAGCAGCATGATAGTGAAGCCGTATCTGATTTGCTTCTTCGGCGCCAACCTGCCAGCTAGTCGCCCGCTGAGCCAGGCACCCATCATGATGCCGCTGATCGAAAGTACAAAAAGCCAGAAGTACTGCGTCGGCGCCAGACCGAGTTGCTCACCCAAAAAGGCCGGGGCCGACAGGACATAGAGAAACATTCCGTTAAAGGGGATGCCGCTGGCCAAGGCCAGCAAAAAGAAGCGTGGGTCCCGTCCCAACTGCCCATAGCCCTGCATCAAATTGCGGGCATTGAACGGTTGCCGTTGGGTGATGTGCAGGGTCTCCGGCAGCAGCTTGTAGTTGGCGATCCACAATGCCACACCGATCGCGCTCAAGAACCAGAAGATGCTGTGCCAGTTCAAGTGGACAAACAACCAGCCCCCGATGATCGGGGCCACGGCGGGCGCGACGCCAAAGTAGATCGTGATCTGGCTCATCACCTTCTGTGCCTGAGTCGGTGGAAACATGTCGCGCACGACGGCCCGGGCAACCACAATACCAGCACCAGTCGACAAGCCCTGCATAGCCCGAAACAGGATCAACTGACCAATGCTTTGTGACAGGGCACAACCTAGCGATGCTACAGTGAAAGCGGTCAGACCCCACAACACGACGGGTCGTCTTCCGATACTGTCGGAGATGGCGCCGTGAAACAGACTCATGAACGCAAAGCCAAACAAGTAGGCCGACAGAGTCTGCTGCATCTGCACCGGTGTTGCGCCAAGCGAGCTGGCAATGCCGGCAAATGCGGGCAGATAGGTGTCAATCGAGAAGGGACCGAGCATGCCCAGCACGGCCAGCAGGACGGCCAGCGCCCAGCGCGGGGCAGGCCAGAGTTCTTTCGCGTCCGGATTCATGTCTTGAGCTTGGCGTCATTCGATGGCACAGCCGTCTATTGTCTTTCAAATGGCACGCGCTAGACTCGGCCTTGATATGGATGCCTCAAGAATCATTCGAGACGCGGTCAAACGGGTGACCGAACTGCGCGAGTCTGCCTCACACGCAACTGAATTGGCTGACGCCATCTCTGCCGTCAAGGGTTTTCAGGCGCGCCGATTCGCCGGGGCCTACGTCGACCTGCTCTGCTCAAAGCAGTACCAAGCGGCCGCGAGATTCTTTCTTGAGGAGCTCTACAGCGACCAGGACTTCTCGCAGCGGGATGCTCAGTTCGCGCGTATCGCGGGAGCGTTGGAGCGTCTTTTT
>CAYHDD010000382.1:0-4054 GCA_964355195.1 uncultured Rhodoferax sp.
ATCTTGGGTTGAATCGCCAGCGCGTCACGAACCAGCGGCGGCAAGCCCGCCAGCGTTGCTGCGCCGACGCCGGTGGCCGTAGAGTGCAAGAACTGTCTTCGGTCCAAAGGCTTCATGAGAAAGGATGAGTTGAACAATTGTCGGGAGGATAGCGCAAGAGCCGGTGGGAATGCGCATCCAGAGTGCTCCCTGCTGGAACATTTCCCAGGGTTTGCGGCTATAAACAAATTGTTTATACTAGCCTCGTGATTGAGAGTTTTGCCAATGTGGAGACTGAGCGCCTGTTCGCTACGGGCAAATCCCGGCGCTTGCCGCCTGAGATTCTGCGTCGCGCGGTGATGCGATTGACCCAGCTTGACGCCGCCGCTGTCGTTGACGACTTGCGGCAACCGCCATCGAATCGGCTGGAAGCGTTGAGCGGCAGCCGAAACGGGCAGTGGAGCGTTCGTATCAATGACCAGTGGCGAGTGTGCTTCCGGTTTGAGCGTGGCACGGCGTTTGAAGTTGAAATTGTGGATTACCACTGAGGAGCGATTGCTGTGAAGAAGACCCCCGCGAATGGTTTACCAGCCGTGCACCCAGGCGAGTTCTTGCGTGAGACGCTGGACGAGCTGGGTCTGACACAGGCCGCTTTTGCCGAAGTCATCGGCGTGTCGCCCATGCGCGTCTCACATCTGCTCAAAGGCGACCGCCCCGTCACGGCCGAACTGGCGCTGCGGCTGGGCCGCGCGCTGGGACAGTCGCCGCAGTACTGGCTGAATCTGCAAAGCGCTTATGACCTGAAGCGGGCGCAGTCCGAAATGAAAGACAGCCTGCTGGCGGTGCGTGAGCTCACAACAGCTTAATGTGCCACTGGTTGCTCAAGCGCTGCCGCCGGACCGGTGACTCAAAGGGAGGTGAGTTTTTGGTAGAGCGTGAACAAGTAGGCCACACGTTCGGCGTCAGTCTTCCAATTCTTCTTGCCGCCACCTAAAGCATAGGCTGCATCGACGGCACTGTCGAGTGTGCGGTGGGCCTTCAGCAGAGCGACCGGCATCGGAGGGTTATACAGATCGGCCAGCGTCGCGCCGATTTCCGCGCTGCGGCTGTCGAGCACGGCTTGCGCGGCTGTTTCAATGGCAGTCCGGACTTTGCCTGCAATGGCAATGGCCTGCGCGTCGGGGAAGTCGGGCCAGGGGAAGTTGTTGTAAACGATCTGGTTGGTGTAGCGGTAGTCGCTCTTGATACGGCCGCAGACATGGCTGACCCAGCTCATGTGCATGCGTGAAGTCAGCACTCCCAACTCATAGAGCCCGGCGTTTGGAATGCACAGATTGGCATCGCCAACGATCACTTCCGGCGGCATGAAGCCTATCGGGATGATGTTGCGCCGCTCAGAGGAGTGACGTGGAACGAGGATGTAGCGTCCCTCCGGCTGCCGGATCTCGCCAAACAATTGCGGCGTTGTAGCCAGTGCCTTCGTGGCAGCACGGCTGCTGGCTTTTCGGTGCAACTCAACTGCGCGTACCCGCTTCATGACCTCGGGCAAGGCTTTCAACTCGGCTGCAGGACAGTCCTGCAGCCAGAGACACCAGCGGTCCAGGCTATTGATGAATTCGTTGGCACCCAAGAAACGTCGAATCCACACCTCTGCCTGGGGCTCGCGCGCCAGCAACTCATCCCTCTCCTGACTCGACAACAGCAAATGCCCACCGTCGTTCGGCATCGAGCCAAACACAATTTCAGGCACGGCACAAAGAGGTGTCCGCCGCTTGTCGATCACGATGTCCGCCGCGTCCACCAGATAGGGGTTGATGTTGCTGGCATCGGCAATTACCGGCTCGGACTTTACGGTTTCATAGTCGGCCAGCGGCGCCCTCTTGGGTTTGTCTGTGCCAAAGCCGACGATCACGCAATGAACCGCTGCGCGGCCCGGTGCGTCGTTGCTCCACTGAAAAGTGCGGTGCGCAAACTGGATGTGCATGCCCTGCGCCAGCATCCAACTCCAAAGCGGCGCCACCTGTTCGCCCTGGGTGATGCTGTTGGTCGAGACAAAGCCGCAGCGAACCTTGCGCCGCGCCAGCGACTCAGCGCGGTCCACATCGACAAACAGGTCATCAAGCCCAGTATGGGCGGCGGTGAACTTGACGTCCTTGAACTTCTTTCGGTCCCGGCTGGTCGCTGCCGCGATGCCCGCAAAACTGTCGGGTGCGGTTGTGATGTAGCGCGCCGCCTTGATGTACCAGCCCGCCACGTAATCGAGCACGCCGGCACCTCGCATGCCTTCGCAGACGGTTTCCATATCGAGCTGTTGCTCTCCGGACTGGTGCTGTTTACCGACAAAGGGCGGGTTGCCCAGGATGTAGTTGAGCTTGGTGGGCGGAACAAAGTCAGCCCAGTCGATGCGCAGTGCATTGCCGTGGCGAATATGCGCGCTGCGTTTCAGCGGCACACGCAACATCGGCTCGCCGAATTCGGTGCCCGCTTCGACGTTCATCTGGTGGTCTGTAAGCCACATTGCGACCTGCGCCACCTGTGCAGGAAACTCCTCGTACTCGATGCCATAGAACTGATCGACATCGACCTTCAGGAAGTCAAACACGTGTCCGATGCGGCTACCAAAGTGGGCGGCGGCGCGCATCACGTCGAGCTCCAGCTTGCGCAGCTCGCGATAAGCCACCACAAGGAAGTTGCCACAGCCGCAGGCTGGGTCCAGAAAGGTAAGCGATTGCAGCTTCTTGTGGAACTCGAACAAGCGCGCGGCGTTACATTTCACGCGCTCGAACTCAGTGCGTAGCCCGTCCAAGAACAGCGGCCGAATGAGTTTGAGAATGTTCGTTTCGCTGGTGTAGTGCGCGCCCAGCTCGCGTCGGCGTTCCTTGGCGTCGAGCTCAATCACACGCTGAAACATGGCGCCAAAAATGGCAGGCGAGATATTGCCCCAGTTGCGTTTGGCGAGTGTCAGCAAGTGTTCGCGCATGACCGCGTTGAAGGCGGGCGGGTCGATGCGCTCCTCGAACAGCCGACCATTCACGTACGGGAAAAGCGAAAACTGTTCAGCCAGTGACGTCTGGCGCTGTGGTGTGTCCTTGTTGAGAGTGACAAACAAAGTGTCCAGAACTGCGCCGACGTTCGAGCCATCTGCTGCGGTGTGGAAGTCAATCAAGTCGTGAAAGCTGTCCTTCGGCTGGAAGATGCCGGTATCGTCAGCGAACAGGCAAAACACCAGGCGCACAAGGAAGACTTCAAGCTGGTGTCCGCTGTATCCATCATTCTTAAGTGCGTCGTGCAACTCGCCCAGCGCATCCACCGCCACGCGGTTGACTGCCTCCTCGGTCCGAATCACTTGCTTGCGGTAGCCAGCAATGAAATAGAACAACCGCAAATTCTGGTGAAGCTCGGCCAGTGTGAAGTTGTGAACTTTGTTCTCATCCAGATCATGCAACTCAAAGTGCCAGAAATCGCAGAGCAGGATGTAGCGTGGTTCCTCGTCGGCCTTCAATCCGGGAAAATAGTCTTTGGCCTGTTTGAAAGCCTTGCCCAAGTCCTTGCCGCGGCTCTTGTGCTCGATCAGTAGCGTCCCCTTCCACAGCAGATCGATGTAGCCATCTTTGTGGTCGATCTTCTTAACGCGCTTTTCGAAGGTGGCGACTTTGCGGCGCTTCACGCCAAAGACTTCGAAGAATTCATCCCAGAAACTCTTGGCGTCGGCATCCTCGCTTTCAACGTGCTTCCAGTCCTTTGCGAAGGCGCGTGCCCGATTCGCGATTTCTTTCCAGTCGAGTGGCATAGGATGTT
The DNA here is from genome assembly GCA_964355195.1 of uncultured Rhodoferax sp. Taxonomy (GTDB): domain Bacteria; phylum Pseudomonadota; class Gammaproteobacteria; order Burkholderiales; family Burkholderiaceae_C; genus Rhodoferax. The sequence continues at coordinate 3,778 of CAYHDD010000382.1, forward strand.
CCGAGATGGCGAGATGTTAGTTGCCTGTCGAGCTTAACCTGTTCGCATAGCAATTTCGCGCGACACAATCCGCCGCTGGCTTCAATGCCTGTCGGTGGTGTGGCATCGCCGTGGTCTGCGCGGGTCGTACGATCGACCGGCCTGGATCGCCTATGATTTACGTGTCTGCCTCATCCTGGCTCCAACTCCATGTCACTTAGCCGTAACCCATCTCTTGTCGAATTTCGCAAGCTGAGCTTTGGCTACGGCGAGCGCAATGTGCTGGAAGAAGTTTCGC
>CAYHDD010000383.1:0-4037 GCA_964355195.1 uncultured Rhodoferax sp.
TTTCCCTACATCGCCTGCATGTCACTGGTGGCGCTGGGTGCGGGTGTCCTCAATGCGTGGAAGAAATTTGCCATTCCGGCAGCGACGCCAGTGTTGCTGAACCTGGCCATGATTAGCGCCGCCTGGTTCGGCGCGCCCTGGTTCAAAAGCCAGGATATCGAACCGATTTATTCGATGGCGGCAGGGGTCATGCTGGGGGGGCTGTTGCAATTGGCAGCCATTCTTTTCGCGCTCAAACGGTTAGGCGCGCTGCCCCAAATCAACCTGGGCTGGACTGCGCTACGGATGGCCTGGGCTCAATCTGCGACCAAGAACATTGTCAAGTTGATGGTACCGGCCCTGCTCGGTGTTAGCGTGGCACAAATCTCCCTGCTCATCAACACGCAAATTGCTTCGCACCTGGCAACCGGGTCCGTCACCTGGCTGAACAGCGCGGGCCTGCTGATGGAGTTCCCAACCGCCATGCTGGGCGTGGCTCTGGGTGTTGTGCTGATGCCGCAGCTCGCCGCTGCGAAGGCGGCCAACGATGCGGCGAAATTTTCCGGCATGATCGACTGGGGCTTGCGTCTGGTCGTGCTGTTGACGGTTCCGGCCTCGGTCGCCTTGGTTTGCTTCGCCAAACCGTTGGTGGCGGCGCTGTTTCACAACGGCGCCTACACTGTGAGCGACGTAGTCCAGACCACCAGTGCGCTGATGGGCTATGGCGCCGGATTGTTAGGACTGGTTGCAATCAAGATACTCACACCAGGCTATTTTGCGCAGCACAACACCCGAACGCCGGCACTGATTGGGATAGCCGTGCTGGTGATCACGCAAGTCCTGAACCTGATCCTGGTGCCATTTTTCGCCCACGCCGGGCTTGCGCTGGCGATCGGTCTGGGTGCCCTGATCAACGCGATCTGGCTACTGGTGGGCTTGCTGCGACGGGGCACCTATGCGCCGCTCGAGGGTTGGCTCAAGTTTCTGATCCAGGTGGCCGTGTCCAGTGTGATTCTGATGCTGTTTCTGCTGTGGACCAATGACGCGGTGGCCTGGACTCAGTTGCGCGACCAGAAACTGTTCCGGACGGGGTGTCTGGCGCTGGTGCTGGCGGCTTCCGGTGCGCTCTATTTCACATCCCTGTGGGCGACCGGCCTGAAGCTGCGCCAATTCATGCGCCGTTGACGGAACGCTCCGGCGTCGCCGCTGGCCGCAACAGCAAGAGGCCGAGCGCCAACAGGCTCAAGGCAGCCCCGGCACCAAAAGTGAAGCCCGCCCCCCATCGGTCCCACAACCACCCGGCCAGGACACTGGCCAGAAGCATGGCAAGGCCGCACAGCAGGTTGAAGAAGCCATAGGCTGTACCGCGCAAATCGGAGGGCGCGGTGTCGGCCACCATCGTCGCCAGCAGGCCTTGCGTCATGGCCATATGCAAGCCCCACAGTGCAATGCCGCCCCACAGCAGAACGCCTTGGTTGCCCAGCGCCAGCAGCAAGTCTGCGGCGATGAGTAGAGCCAAACCCCAGGCGAGCAACCGGCTATGCGCCAGTCGATCCGACAGCTTGCCCAGGGGATAGGCGCCGGCAGCGTAAATCAGGTTCATGGCGATCAGCACCATGGGCGTCCAGGCCAAGCCCAGCCCGCCCTGACTGGCGCGAAGTACCAGAAAGGCCTCGCTAAAGCGTGCCAGAGTCAGAACCGACCCCAGCACGACCACCCACCAGTAGGCGCGTGACAAGCGCTTCAGATTCGCTCTACTGATCGGATTCTTTCGTTTCTGCGGCTCCGCCTGTTCCGGCTCTTGCACGCCGAATACCAGCAGGATCACACACAGGAAGGCCGGGATCACCGCGACCCAAAAGACCGCACGGAAATCATTCGCCCACAGCAGCATGAGCGCCATCGCCAGCAGGGGTCCACCAAAAGCGCCGACGGTGTCGAGCGACTGCCGCAGGCCGAACGCGGCGCCGCGCAGTTCGGGCGGTGCGATGTCGGCCACCAGAGCGTCACGCGGTGCCCCCCGGATTCCCTTGCCGACACGGTCAAGCAGGCGCGCGGCAAGCACCCATCCGGCGCTGGCGGCGAGGGCAAACAAAGGCTTGGAGAGAGCACCCAGGCCGTAGCCAAGCACCGCCAGTGGCTTTCGTTTGCCCCAGTAATCGCTCAAGACACCGGAGAAAACTTTGACGATCAGCGCCGTCGACTCGGCTGCACCCTCCAGCAGCCCGACGATGAGCATGCTGGCGCCCAGCGTGGTGACCATGAAGACCGGTAGCAGACTGTGAATCAGTTCGCTCGAGATATCCATCAGCAGACTGACAAAGCCCAGGACCCAGATGCCGGCCGGCATCTGGCGCGGTCCGGTTTGCGTAGTCGCCACCTTGGGCTCCTAAAGACTGTGTGCCTAGCGCACCAGTACGGTGGCCGACGTGCCGCGCTCTGCAATGACGCCGATCTGATAGACCTGCTCGCCGCTGCTACGCAGGCTCTCGGCACACTGTGCTGCGTTGGCCGCAGGGATCACCAGCACCATGCCGATGCCGTTGTTGAAAGTCCGGTTCATCTCGATATCGTCGATACCGGCCGTAGTTTGCAGCCAGGCAAACAGCTCGCTTCGCGGCCAACTGCCCTTGACCAGATGGGCTGCCAAGCCCTCGGGCAGGACCCTGGGGATGTTTTCCAGGAGGCCGCCGCCGGTGATGTGAGCCAGCGCCTTGATCGGGTGCTGGGCGAGCGCTGCCAGCACACTTTTCACATACAGGCGGGTTGGCGTCATCAGAGCCTCGCGAAACGGCTTGCCATCCAAACTGGTCGGGAGCTTGGCGCCAGCGCGCTCGATACATTTGCGCACCAGGCTGAAACCGTTGGAGTGCACACCGCTGGAGGCCAGCCCGAGCACCACATCACCAGCTTGCACCGTCGCGCCACTCAATATCTTTGACTTCTCAACGGCCCCCACACAAAACCCGGCCAGATCATATTCGCCCGCCGCATACATGCCCGGCATTTCAGCGGTCTCGCCACCAATCAGGGCGCAACCCGAGAGTTCGCAACCGCGCGCGATGCCACCGACCACCGCGGCGGCCGTATCAACGTCCAACTTGCCGCAAGCGAAGTAATCCAGGAAGAACAGAGGCTCAGCGCCTTGAACCAGGACGTCGTTGACGCTCATGGCAACCAGGTCGATGCCTACGGTGTCGTGCATAGCCCACTCAAAGGCCAGCTTGAGTTTGGTACCCACACCGTCGGTGCCGCTCACCAGAACAGGTTCCCGGTAGCGCTTTGGCACCTCGAAAAGTGCCCCAAAGCCGCCAATGCCAGCCATCACGCCCTCGCGCATGGTCTTCCTGGCCATCGGCTTGATGCGCTCCACCAGCGCGTCACCGGCGTCGATGTCAACGCCCGCGTCTTTGTAGGACAGGGCAGGGGTTTGTGTCGCTGTAGTCATGTAAAGTGTGCCGAAAGGCCAGGTCGAGACAGGCTGCTCGGCAGAGCCGAATAGAATTTGCACTGATTTTAGTCTTCACGGCAACTGCTTTCGGGGGTCCAGCTTCAAGCTAACGCATGCAATTTTCAACAACTCAGATAAGGTCTTTGACCTGGGGGCTAATTGCGCTGCTGGCGGGCAGCGCGCTTTGGCTGCTGGCGCCGGTACTGACGCCTTTTGTGGTGGCGGCTGTGATGGCCTACGCGCTGACGCCACTGGTGGATTGGCTCGACAAGTTGGGTCGGGGGCGCCTGCCGCGCGTGCTGGCGGTCGTGCTGGTGGAACTGGTGTTCCTGATCAGCATGTTGGGTGTCGTCCTGCTGATCGTGCCAATACTGGCCAAGGAACTGCCTCAGATGCGCGAGCAATTGCCGGCCTTGCTGGAGCGTCTCAATCACTCGCTGAAGCCCTATCTGGCGCAACTCGGCATCAAGCCGTCACTGGACCCGGTGAGCCTCAAGGCGTTCGTGCTGAAGTACCTGAGCGCCAACGTGGAAGACGTGTTGGGTTCAGCCATGAGCTCGCTCAAATTGGGTGGCAGCGTGGCCTTTGCCGTGATCGGCAATGCTGT
>CAYHDD010000384.1:0-4037 GCA_964355195.1 uncultured Rhodoferax sp.
CTGATTCAATCTTTGAGAAATCCAGGATGTCGTTGAGTATGGTGAGCAGCGAATCGGCCGATGACTGAACCAGTGTCAGGTATTCACGCTGTTCCTGGGAGAGCTCGGTATCCAGGGCCAGTTCGGTCATGCCAATGATCCCGTTCATTGGCGTGCGTATTTCATGGCTCATATTGGCCAGAAAATCCCCCTTGGCGCGACTGGCCGCCTCGGCTGCCTCCTTGGCCTGAATCAATGCTCGCTCAGCCTCGCGGCGTTCGGTGATATCAGCGTTGGTGCCGCTCATGCGTGTGACGCGTCCGGACGCATCCCGCTCGACCACCTTGCCGTGCGTGTGGATCCAGATGAACCCGCCATGATGGTGAAGCACTCGAAACTCGGTTGAATAAAATTCGGTCTGACCCTTGAGTACGGCAATCAGATTTCCTTCAACCCGCTGGCGGTCATCAGGATGAACCAGATCAAACAGTTGTGCACTGCTGAGAACGACCTCCCTCGCTTCCTCTCCCAGCATCAACGACCATCGTTCGCTCAGATAAACCCGGTCGTGCGCAATACCCCAGTCCCATAGTGCCAGCCCCGATCCGTCAAGCGCCAGATTGAGACGTTCCTGCGCCAGTCTGAAAAGTGCTTCGCTTTTCTTGCGTGCCGAGATGTCCGAGAAGGCGACTACAGAACCATTGGCAACACCGTTACTCAGGATAGCGCGCGAGCTTGCTACGACTGGAAAGGTCGTGCCATCCTTGCGCACGAATACCTGATCATCACCATGCCACTCGCCACTCACTTTCACGGTCAACAGAATCGGGCAATCTTCTGCCGGCAATGGCTCACCGCCAGAGGTGACGTTGTGTATGGTGTTATGTACATGTTTGGTGATGAACTCGTCGCGCGTCCAGCCCAGCAGTTGCTCCGCTTCAGAGTTCAGATAGGTGCAATGACCCGCCGCGTCCTGCACATACAGGCCCTCGCCCATTGTTTCGCTGATGCGCTCAAAGAAGGTGCGCTGTTCGAGCAGTTGTTCCTCCAACATCTTGCGCGAGGTGATGTCGGTACGCACGGAAATGTAGCGCTCGGGTCGGCCAAGTTCGTCCATGAAAGGTACGACGGTGGCTTCGACCCAATAGAAAGATCCATCCTTACTACGGTTTCTTACTTCGCCATGCCAGACCTGGCCGCTGGCGATGGTTCGCCACATTTGACGGAAGAAGTCAGGCTTGTGGTATCCGGAATTCAGCAGTCTGTGATCCTGCCCCATCAATTCCTCGGGGGAATATTGGCTGATCTGGGTGAATTTGCGGTTGACATAGACAATCCGGCCGAATCGATCAGCGACGCTCACGATGGCGTGTTCATCCAGCGCCTGCTGCTGAAACTCCAGTTCCCTGAGCGTCGCACTCAGCAACTCATTGGCCTCGCGCAGCTTGTTTTCGGCCTTGATGTGCAGGCTGGTGTCCTGAAACGAGACCAGTGCACCACTGACCTTGCCATTCTGCTCGATCGGGCTGTAGCGGTACTCGACTGGAATGGCACCGCCGTCATGTGCGACAAAAAAACCAATATCCTGTGCGGAGACAGCGCCACGTATTGCCCTTGAATGCGGGCAATTTTCTGCCGCAAGCGGCAAACCATCCGCCTGCAGACAGGCCACACTTTCGTGCATCGCGTGCCCGATTAGTTCCTGCTCGCGCCAACTCAGTTTCTTTTCGGCCGCGGCGTTCATGAAGGTGAGCCTGCCCTCAAGATCGGTGGCGTAGACACCGTCGCTCAGCGTATTGAGCAGGGTACGTGTCATTTCCGTGTTCTGAAGACGCATGCGCTCGTTCACCGCATTGAGTTCAGCGGTATTCATCATCAGGGCGTTCTGTAGAAGGCGCTGCTCCTTGTCCACCTCGTCATAGTAGCTGTTGACGGAATCCAGAAACGACTTCATCGCCTCATCGGGCTGGAAGTCCTTTCCCAACTGTTGCCGCATTTGGCGCTCAAGCAGACGGTGCATGGGAGCGGCTATTCGTAGAGTGTGGTCAGCGTCATGGTCTGGTTGTGCAGTTGACACTGCATGACCTCGCTGAATGGTGCGAGCTCGCCGTAGGAGTAAAACCCGGTGATGACGGTTGCATCTCCCAGCTTCTCCTGCACGATCTCCAGTTCTGCCTCGGTCAGTTGGCCCATGACCAGACGCCGGCCCACACAACTCACCACCAGACACAAGCCGATGGCAGCCGGCCGGTCAGGCGATGCGGCATCGGCAGCCAGTCCGGCGTTGTCTATCAAGCTGTCCAGATTGGTTTTCATCAGTTTGCACAAGTGGCCTTGCGGTACATCTCCGGCAAATGTGAGGCTGTTGGCCGATTCATCGACTGCGAGCAGAGTGCGTATGACTGCCTTGTGCGTCTTGTTCGCCTGAATGCTCAGCGGGAAACGCAATCCGCTGGCGGGCAGACTCGCTGCCTGTTCGCCCAGGTATCTTTTGTAAAGCGCCAGTGCGGGTTCATTGTCGATCTCGTACACCACGTTGCTGACCGATTTGGTGACCACGCGCTCGGCGCCGAATTCATCCCAGCCACTGAAACAGCCGCTATTGATTGCTATTGCGCCATAGAAACCGAGTGCTGCAATACGACCCGCTCTGGCTGGGGCATCGGCCATCACCCAAGTCGTGCCAAAACGTGTGCCATCTCCCGCCAGGCCACCGGTTACCGGTATTCCCGCCTGATTCAACCCCTTGGCGAGTTCACTACCGTTCACCTGTAAACCATCCGACACAATGAAGGCGTGACGCAGGTCGGGCGCAGCCAGTTCAGCCATCAGACGTGCCCCCAGTTCCTGCACATCATCTCCTGGGTTCAAATCAACCGATTTCAGCCGAACGCTGGCATTGTCAAGCTGCACCACGGTGGCAACCACATTTCCATCGCTGATTTTCGCCCCCAATATGCTTCCAGAGGACGAGCATCCCGCGACATGGGCGTGCGGGAACAAGCTGCGCAATTCGTCGAAGCACGCCTCTGATTGAAAGAACGCATGGTCAGCAAAGACCAGCACGAGATCAGCAGAAGCTGAAAAATCGGGGGTGGAAGACCACCTGCCGGACCAGCTGATTTGAGCGATTTTCATAATGAAGTCTCCTGATTTGGATTGAATTATGACCGGGTGTGATACGGCCTTGGCGCAACGCTGCCTGTGCCAAGGCAAGCCGGCTACAGTCGATCGCAATGGGTGCGACAGGCGGGTAGCAAGAGAGCGCTTTACAGACTGGTGCGCAGCGTCCAGATTTCCGGGAACAGTACCACGTCGAGCATCTTGCGCAGGTAGCTGACCCCGCCGGTACCACCGGTGCCGCGCTTGAAGCCGATGATGCGTTCGACCGTCGTCACATGGCGAAAGCGCCAGAGTCGAAAGGCGTCTTCCAGATCGGTCAGTTCCTCGCCCAGCTGGTACAAGTCCCAGTGTTCGCGCGGGTTGCGGTAGACCTGCAGCCAGGCGCCCTCCACCGCAGCGCTGGGGCTGTAGGGTTGGGTCCAGTCGCGCTCGGTATGGCTGGTGGGCACCGCAATGCCACGGCGCGCCAGCAGGCGCAGTGCCTCGTCGTAGAGCGACGGCGCTTCAAAGGCAGCTTGCACCTGCGCCAGCAGTTCGGGCCGGTGCGCGTGCGGCTTGAGCATGGCCGGGTTCTTGTTGCCAAGTGCAAATTCAATGCAGCGGTACTGGGCACTCTGAAAGCCGCTGGAGTTGGCCAGGTAGGGCCGAATGGCGCTGTACTCGGGCGGGGTCATGGTGGCCAGCACGTCCCAGGCGTGGACCAGTTGCTCCATGATCTTGCCTACCCGCGCCAGCATCTTGAAAGCGCTGCCCAGCTCGTCACTCACGACGCAGACCATCGCGGCACCCAGCTCGTGCAACAACAGCTTCATCCACAGTTCACTGGTCTGGTGCTGAATGATGAAAAGCATCTCGTTGTGGTCGGGCGACAGCGGCTTTTGCGCGGACAGGATCTGTTCCAGATGCAGGTAGTCGCCATAGCTCATGGAGGCGCT
>CAYHDD010000385.1:0-4022 GCA_964355195.1 uncultured Rhodoferax sp.
CCCGAATGGCTCATTTTTCACCTTGCTTGGCCCGAGCGGCTGCGGCAAGACCACCTTGCTGCGCTGCATTGCCGGCTTCACTGAACCCGATAGCGGGCACATTCTGTTCGACCAGGACGACATCACGCATGTGCCGACGCATCAGCGCAACATCGGAATGGTGTTCCAGGACTACGCGCTGTTTCCCGACAAGAGCGTGCACGACAACGTGGCCTATGGTCTGCGCGCGCGAAAGGTGGCGCGGGACGAACTTAGGGCGCGAAGCTATGAGGCGCTCGAACTCGTGGGCTTGAGTGCGCTTGGCGAACGCTTTCCAGCACAACTCAGTGGGGGGCAACGCCAACGCGTGGCCCTGGCACGCGCACTGGTGATCAAACCCCGTGTGCTGCTGATGGACGAGCCGCTGTCCAATCTGGATGCCAAGTTGCGCCTGTCGATGCGCGACGTCATCCGTGACCTGCAGCGGCAAGCCAAAATCACCACGGTTTTCGTCACACACGACCAGGAAGAGGCGCTCGCCCTGTCGGATCAGGTGGCGGTGATGCAGGCCGGCGCCATTGCCCAGGTGGGTGTTCCTGAATCCCTCTACGCCGAACCGCTGAGCGCCTATGTGGCTGACTTTGTCGGCTCTGCCAACTTGCTGCCGGTTCAACTCACAGAGCCGGGTCATGTGGCCGTGCTGGGTCAGACGCTGGAGGTGGACACCCGCGCTGCAGCTGCCAGCGCCAGCCATCAGCTGGTGCTGCGCGCCGAGGCGCTCGGGTTGTTGCCACCGCAAGCAGTACCGGGTCCGAATCACCTGCGTGTCACCTTGATCGCTCGCCAGTACCTCGGCGCCAAGACGCTGTGCCGCGTGGCACTCGTCGACGGGCAGGTACTCCAGGTCGATGCGCCCGGTGTGCAGCCCTACCAGGTCGGCCAGGCGTTGTGGTTGCACGTACCGCGTACGAGCCGGGTGATCTGCCGATGAAGCACCGGCGCAGTCTGGCGCGGCGGCTCTGGCCATGGGGCGTGCTGTCGCTGCTCTGCCTGGCGCTGCTGTTGCTGTTTGTCGCCTACCCGATTTTGGTGCTCACGCTCAACAGTCTGCACGACGCACAGGGTCGCTTTTCACTGGGAGGCTTTGCCACGGTATTTGGCGATTCGCAATACCGGGAGGCGATTGGAAACACCCTGCTGCTGGGCGTGACCGTGACCTGTAGCGCGATGGCCGTGGGCGTGCCGCTGGCCTTTGTGATTGCGCGTTTTAACTTCCCGCTCAAAGGCCTGGTCGCCATCCTGCCAGTGGTTACCATCATCATCCCCGAAGTGATTGTGGGTCAGTCGTGGCTGATGATGCTGGGCAACAACGGCCTGTTCAGCAATGCGTTGCGCGAGCTTGGTGTGCCGGTGCCCAGTTTCTACGGTTGGGGCGGCATGGTTTTCTCGATGACGCTGATCTACTACACCTACATCTATCTCGGCACACTGGCAGCGCTGCGCGGTTTCGACGGGCAGCTCGAAGAGGCCAGCCTGAGCCTGGGTGCCTCACCACTGATGACCCATCTGCGCGTGCTGCTGCCAACCATGGTGCCGGCGATTCTGGTCAATGCCTTGGTGGTGTTCACGCTGGTGGTGGGCAACTTTGCCCTGTCGTCGATGCTGGGGGGGCAAATTCCCTTGCTGTCGGTCATGACCTACAGCCTGTTCGTTAGCGAGATGGGCTCCAGCCCGCTGCTGCAAAGCAGCCTGTCGGTGATCTCGGTGCTGATTGTTGCCCTTGTCTTGTTCGTGCAAAAACGTGTCGTCGAACGCCGCATGGTTCACATGGTTCAGGGACGTGCGCCAGCGCCGCGGCGTGCCCACAACTGGCAGGGTCAACTGCTGGCGCTGGCCGCGGTGCTGCTGGTGGTGCTCTCGCTGGTGCCCTTGGTGGCCGTGCTGGCGGGCGCGTTCACGCAGGCGCGCGGACCCGTCATGCACTGGGGCCAGTGGTCCACCCAAAGCCTGGAGCGCGCGCTGTCACTGGCACCCGAGCCGATTCTCAACTCCATGCTGTTTGCCGCCTGGGCCACTGTGCTGGGCACGGCCCTGGCCCTGATGGTCAGCTACCTGGTGGTGAAGAATAAATCCAGGCTCTCGGGCATGCTCGACTACGTGGTGGTACTGCCGCTGACGATTTCGGGCACGGTGCTCGGCATTGCGCTGGTGCAGTCCTTTAACACCGCGCCGCTGATCCTCACCGGGACCACCACCATCATGGTTATCGTCTACGTAGTGCGGCGCATGCCTTTCGGCGTGCGCAACGCCTCCTCGGTGCTCTACAACATCCCGAGCTCAATCGAGGAAGCTTCCATCAGTCTCGGGGTCAGTCCGTTCATGACCTTCTTCAAGGTCGTGCTGCCGGTCATGAAGACCAGCATGCTGTCGGCCGCGATCCTGATGTGGGCGACCTCGATCTCCGAGCTCTCGGCCTCAGTGGTGGTCTATTCGGGCGGATTGGAAACACTGCCGATCTCGATTTTTCGCCTCGTCGACACCGGGCGCCTGGGGCTGGCGTCGGCCTATGGCACGGTGCTGGTTACACTGATCCTGGTGCCGGTCGCGCTGGCCGCAAAATTTCTGAAAATCAATCTGTTTTCTGGCAATTAGAAGGAACCCCATGAACATCCTACATCGAGCGATTCGCTGGTTGAGCGCGCTGGCGCTGGGCTGTGTCACGCTGCTGGCCTCAGCCCAGCCGGTGGTGCTGTACTCGTCCAACAACCCCGAGGCCATCGGCAACGCGGTGGCGGCTGCCAGGAAGAAAGTCCCGAACCTGAACGTCAAACAGGTCACGGGCGGCACCGGCACCTTGATGAAGCGCATGCAGGCCGAGGCGGCGAACCCCGGCGGCGACCTGTTCTGGAGCGGTGGTGTTGGCACGCTGGCCGCCTTTCCAGACCTGATGGAGCCCTACCGCTCGCCCGAAGCAAAGGCAATTGCGCCGCAGTTTCACGGCCCCAATGACCGCTATATAGGCGTCAACGTCCACGTCATGGTGCTGATGGTCAATGACAAGCAGCTCAAGGGCATGGCGATGCCAAAGACCTGGTCGGATCTGATGAAGCCCGAGTGGAAAGGCAAGGTGGCGATCACCGACCCATCGAAGTCAGGCACCGCCTTCATCCAGATCTACGGCCTGCTGAAGCAGTTTGGCCGTGAAGGGTTGGAGAAAATTGCCGCCAATGCCGTGGTCGTGCAAAGCTCGGGCCAGGTCTACAAGGGTGTGGCGGCGGGCGAGTACCCGGTCGGCATCACGATCGAGTCATCGGCCTATGAATTTGTCGTGGGTGGCCAGAAGGAAATCAAGCTGGTTTACCCATCCGAGGGCACCTACCTGGGTGCTGAAGGCATGTTCATCGTCAAGGGCGCCAAGAACGCCGCGGCGGCGCGTCAGTTCTACGACGTGCTGCTGAGCAAGGCGGCGCAGGAAATGCTGTTGGTGGAAAACTTCCGCCGTCCCACGCGCTCCGACATTGCGGTCTCCAAGCTCACCAGCATGCCTGATCTGAACAGCTTGAAAGTCTTCCCCTTGAACCTGCAAGTGGCGACCGACGAGTACGAGCAGCTGATCGCGCTGTGGAACCTGGCGCTGGCCAAGGCCAAGCGCTAGGACTTGATCACGACGCCCGCAAACAGGGCAACCGCCTGTGCGGTGAGCGTGCCGGGAAAGGCGCAGGACTTGCGCCGTTCGGTGTCCATATGCACCGCCTTCAGGGTCGTGCGTGCCACCACCTGATGGCTCTCGTCGTTGCGCATTTCGTGCGCAAAGCGAATGCTTTTTTCCTTCAACTCGATCAGCGTCGTCTGCACTGACACCACATCGCCGGCACGCAGTTCTTGCAGGTAAGAGATGTGCTGGTCAACTGAGGCCATGCCACGTTGTTGTGTGCGCAAAAAGCTCGGGCTCAAGCCCAGCTGGTTGAAGAACTGCCAGGTCGCCTCGTCAAACTTGCCGACGTACCACATCACGTTCATGTGCCCGACGTGATCGCAGTGCC
>CAYHDD010000386.1:0-4009 GCA_964355195.1 uncultured Rhodoferax sp.
ATGATCGACAGCACGGTGGCAAGGATCAGAACTTCCTTCAATTTGAACTTATCACCGGCCACGCTGGCGATCAGGGTCAGTGCGTAAATCGCGACGATCAGGCCGAAGGCCGGGAACTTGATGCTGGGCAGGCCGCCCAGCATCAGGCCGAAGGTCAGGTTGGCCAGAATGATGAAGAACAGCGGCTTCCAGGCCCAGGTTCCGATCTTGTCTCCATCTTCTGTCTCGACCACCAGCGCCTTGAAGGTGATCACGCCGCCCAGGACGGCCAGCAGCACACCGAGCAGCAGCGGGAAGTAGCCCGGACCCATGCGCGCACCGGTGCCGACCGTGTAGTTCGTAGCACCCCAGGCAAAGGCGACGCCCACACCCATGAACATGAGACCCGAGAAAAAGTCCTTTTGACTCTTGATATTCATTGACTTGCTCCTCGACAAAATCGAATGCGCCATTCTGCCTTGAAACCATACTTGCCCGGTATGAGGCTTTCACCTATGTCGCCGGGGCGACTGAGCTTACAACATCCGTCGCCGCGCAAACCGCACCACGGTCACACCGGCGCGAGCCTGGCGGACCGATGGCATGACCAGCACGCAATCGTCATAAGGTGTGACGACCGGTTCTCCCAGGCACGCGCCGTCCTGGTAGCCGATCACGGTGCCCGCCTTGTCAATCAAATCCAGCCCACGGAAGGCGTCGTTGAAGCGGAATTGATCGCTGCTCGCGACCACCGCGCCAGTGACCTGTAGTGCCCACTGATGCGTTGAGTCGGGCTGAGACCACCCAGGCAGACAAGTGTGCGCCGAGTCCGCATCGAGCGAGCCGGCCTGTACCAAAAAGCGCAGGCACAGATCTTGCGCCACCGTGCGACTGCGGGAGTCTCCATGAAAGCCGCACTCGATGAGCAGGGACCGGGTATCGGGTGACTGCGCGTCAGTCAAGCCAAACCGTCCAAAGTCCCGCATGCGCACGCCATCCTTGTGACCGGCGTCGATGACCACGTGCTCGGGGGCCCGCAGCGCGCGGGCCAATGCCAAATTGCGCGGCTGCAATCCGGTCAGCAGCAGGGGTGCACCGCGCTCGTGCATGGAGTGCAGGTCAAGCAGCCAGTCGGAGCGTTCGACAAAAGGGCGCAGCGCCGCAGCACGCCGCCTTTCCTCGGTCGAACCGTGCATCGCCATGCGCTCATGCGACCATTGGCGGTTCAGGTCTTCGTCGACGAATCGCGAAGCATCGTGATCCAGTGCATCAAAGCGGTCGAAGGCGGCCAGATTGCAGAATGCCAAAGTCAGCATGCCACACTGAGGTCGAATGTCGGCCTCCAGCAAGCCCATCAGCGCCCACGCACCGCACAGCTCATTGCCATGAACCAAGGCGCTGATCATGACGCGGGGCCCAGGCTCGCCAGAGTCGAACTGCCAAACGCCTTCAGTGCCGGTGTTGCCCGCGCGCCAGACGGTGATGTCGGGCGTCGGCAAGGCAAAGACAAGAGGGTCGCCGACGCTCATTCCCTGATCTTGGCAAAGTCGACGATTCGCTGGTATTTAGCCGTTTCATCCTTCAGAAACTTGGGCATGTCCACATTCAGGGGGGCGATGGCCGAGCCCGATTCCTCCAGCTTTTTGCGCAGATCAGGCGACTGCAGCGATTCCGCCAGCGCCTTCTTCAGCTTCGCCACTACTGGTTCGGGCATATCGGCCGGCCCCATCAGTGCAAACCAGACGTTGATGTCCAAGCCCTTTAGCTTTGGGTTTTCAGAGAGCGCCGGGATGTCAGGTGTCACCGCAGACCGCTTGGCCTCTGTGGTCCCGAGCGCCACAACCCTTCCGCTCTTGATGTGCGGCAATCCACTGGACAGCACAAAAACACCGAACTCGATGTTGTTGCCAAGCAGATCATTGGCCAGTGGTGCCACACCCCGGTAAGGAATGTGAGTCATGAACAAGCCACCCTGATCCTTGACCATTTCGCCTGCCAAATGCAGCGCCGTGCCCACACCCGAACTACCGTAGCTGAATTTTCCAGGATTGGTCTTGACCAGACTGATGAACTGATCGACCGTCTTGATGCCACTTTTGGTCGATGCCACCAGCACCATGGGTTGAGAGGCGATCAAGCCGATCGGTGTGAAGTCCTTTATCTGGTACTTGACCGCAGCCGATACCAGCCGACTGATGGCAATTTCGTTGTTCGCACCTGACAACAGCGTGTAGCCATCGGGGGCGGCATTGGCAACTTTCTGCGCGCCAATGGCACCGCCCGCACCGCCCACGTTCTCGATCACCACCGGTACACCCAGCTTCTTCGAGAGCTCGACCCCAATCGTGCGACCGGTCAAATCGGTGCTGCCACCAGGCGGATAGCCGACAACAATCGTGATCGGCTTGACAGGGTAAGCGTCCGACTGGGCCAGCGCCGGCTCAAGCACGATCAGCGCCAGGCCGCCCAACAGGCTCAGACAACAGGTACGGGTATATAGGGTCATAAAGTGGTCTCGTGGTACGAACATGAAGAGAGCCATTGTCATAAGTCGTGCACACCAGACCCTGCTGTGCAGACACAAAACCGTGCCGTTTCAGCACATCGCTGCGACGCCCGGTGAAACGCTCAACGCGGCTTCGCGGTCTTCCAAATGGCCTCGGCCAATTCGCCCAACCGCTTCTTGGCGCGGTACAACCGAACTTCGAAGGCAATCGACAGTCGCGTGTCACCCAGGGTGGCCAGTTGCCCGTCCTTGCACGCGGTGGCCACCAGCGACCAGGGTAGCCAGGCGACGCCGATCCCCTGCAAGCTGTACTCAAGCAGCGCGTCGGCTGAATCGCATTCGACAACGCGGCGCAGCAGCGGCGCCTGCGGGTTGTTGGCCAGATGGTCCGCGACCAGGCGGCCCAACGCCAGGGTGGGGGCATAGGCCAGGTAGGGCACCGTGGTGCCGGCCGCGAAGTCGTAGCGGCGCTGGCTGCGGGCGTCACATCGGGTCACAGGCACCAGCCGGTCCTGCGTCATCGTGATGTGGCTGTACTGGCGCGCGCTGAGTTGCAGCGCCAGCAGCGCATGGTGATAGGTCAGCATGAAGTCGACTTCTCCGCGCTCGAGCAACTGCGCGGTCTCGGCAAGTGACTGGGTCCGGATGTGCAACTGGCCCTGTGCGTCTTCCAGCAGCGGCTGCAGGCGCAGCAGCCAATCAGCTACCAGCGTGCGCGCAAGGGTACGACCAGTGGCCAGCGCCACTGTGTTGCCCTGTCGGCCTGCGGCACCCTGCAGCGCTTCACGTGCCTGGACAATCCCCTGCAACAAGTCCCGTCCGTCTTCAAGCAGGCGCTCGCCTGCAGCCGACAGCGTGATGGGCGTCTTGCCGCGCTCCAGCAGTTCTGCGCCGGCCCAGTCCTCCAGCGCTTTGATGCGACGACCAAACGCGGGGTGAGTGACGTGCCGCAGCTCGGCGGCGCGACTGAAACTGCGTGTCTGCGCCAACGCGACCAGGTCTTCAAGCCACTTGATTTGGATTGTCGCCACCGTCTTCGCTCAGCTCAAGTTCGGCGTTGCGCTCAAGACTTCCTCGATCACGGTCAGTCCTTCGGCCACACGCAGCGCACCCGCCAGCCGCAGTGGCCGCATGCCATCCTTGACTGCCTGACGCTTCAACTGGTCTACATTGGGCTCCTTGTTGACGCGCTCCTTGAAGGCATCGGTCACCACCAGCAACTCATAGAGCCCCATGCGCCCCATGAATCCGGTCATGCGGCAATCGACACAACCGACCGGTTTGAAGGGTTTGTAGCCGCCGCTGATCTGCCAGGGCTTGACGACCTCGGCCAGGGTGATCTGCGACGCCGCCGGATCAGCCACTTTGCACTTCTTGCATAGTGTGCGAACCAGACGCTGCGCCAGCACGCCAAGCAAGGTGGCGTTGATGAGGTAAGCCGGCACACCCAGCTCCATCAGCCGGCTGATGGCCGAGGCCGCGTCGTTGGTATGCAGCGTGGAAAACACCAGGTGCCCCGTCAGC
>CAYHDD010000387.1:0-4007 GCA_964355195.1 uncultured Rhodoferax sp.
GTGGTCTTCTGAATTATTCTATCACACATCTATTCTTTTACAACCTATGTGTTTCTTTAATATACTGTGCTGTCTTACATTACCTTTTGTATCTACGAAGGACCCTCCATGCCAGAAACCCCAATCAACCCCATTCAGGTCGTCATCTACCCCGACGGCAGGATGGACACCAAAAATGCCTCTACTTATACCGGCCTGGCACAAAAGACCATGGCGATGCAGCGTTGCGACGGCAGCGGCGCAAAGTTTGTCAAGCGCGGTCGGGTCTTCTACTTCAAAAGCGATCTTGACGCTTGGATGAACGCCAACGGCCGCATGACCAGCACCGCGCAGGCGAAGCATGCCGCCGACACCCGCCTGTGCCAATACGGGAGGTCAGTCAAATGAAAACCACGCCACCCGACCACCTGACCCTCGATATGACGCCCGCGGAGGTCAACGAATTCATTGAACGCAAATTGCGGGAGAGATTTGGACCAGAAATTGAGATCATCTTGGGCAGCCGCCTCCTTCAGCTTCTTGGCTCGACACCAACCGCACCGGCACCACAACAAACAGGACAAACATCATGAGCAGCAATATCTTTACCCATCCGAAACTCAAGCACGACTTCCAAAATGAGATAGACATCGCCGGCAGCCCAAATTCAGAGATACGCGCAAAGGCAGATTCGGCCTTCACCTGGATAGCCAAACACAAAGCCGGACCGCTGCTATTCAAAGCGCTGGCCCAGCGCACGAACTTCAAGCCGACACCCGGGCTGGAGAAAAAGCCATCGCACTTCACCTCACCCCCTCCTGGCGGACGCGACTACTGTATTGGCGTCGTTTTGACCCTCGATGACAAAGGGGGTCCGCTTGCCTACGCCAGCAACGCTATGACCATGCCGGTCAAGACCGAGAATTCTTGCCCTACAAAATTTCCAGAAGCATATAGCGCCCTACGCTCGACCGCAGCACAGGTAAAGCTCATTCACGATGCAATCTCCTGTGCTGCATCCAAGGAAGACATGGACTGGGTTGAACGGGTTTTCAAGGAGGGGCAGCGCTACCGGACCAGCCCTGTCTTTCTGGTTGTTCTGGATGGCGACAAGCAGTATTTCTACGCCACCACCGCACTGGTAGAAGGACCGCAACAAATCGACCGCTCGTTGGAGTGCACAGGCAAGGTTTCAGCATGACCATCACCATCGTGCAACCTAACCCAGATCGGCTGGCAACCCCTGCCAGCCAATTTCTTGAGCTTCTGCATCCGGATGGCGGCAGAATATTTGTCGGAATGAGCTACGGGAAAAAACAGTGGAAACAGGAACACGCTGACACTGCCGAACATGCCCTGGCAATCATCGCCAGGTTTGAATCGCAGGAACCTTCGGGGGTTTTTGTATCGCATGCGTCATTCGATGAGCTGGCCATCAAACGGGATGCCGAGAATGCCAAGACGTGCGCGTGCATCTTCCTGGACTCCGATGTCGGCCCTGAACCATCGAAATACGCGTTCAAGGCTGATGCCATAGCCGCCCTCCACCGTCTGGCGAAAGAGTTGCTGCCGCCTACTTTCGTCGTCGATTCCGGCGGTGGTTACCACGGGTATTGGCGCCTAGACGAGCCAATCTCAGCCCAACAGTGGCTACCTATCGCCGAACGCTTCAAACGCGCCCTGAAGGCCGCTGGCGTGCGTGCGGACCCTACCGTGACTGCCGACCTGGCCCGGGTGCTGCGCGTGCCGAGCACCATCAACCGCAAGACTGCTACGCCACGACCCTGTCAATTCATTGAACGCATGCGTGAGATGTACAGCGTCGATGAGTTCGAGGCGGCGCTTGATAGGTACGAAGCACTGCACCGCAAGAAGACCAAGTCAACTTTACCCGCGACGCCGTCGGCCCCCGTGCTGCCAGGTACAAAGCCCAGCGCTGCGCAGGATGCGCCCCCCCTGCAAATTGGGCTTACATTGCCACCACCGCCGACGCCCGAAGATGTTGAGCAGGCCTGCCCGGCAATTCAAGCTCTTGCCCGCACCGGTGGCCAAACCGAAGAAGCCTGGAGCCTTGGGCTCATCAACACGGCGGCATTCACTACCGACCCGGATACAGCGGCGCAATCGTGGTCAGAAAGCTTTCCCCATTACCAGCCCGCCGAGGTTTCAATGAAGTTGGCCGGCAAGCTTTTGGCGCCCACAGGTCCAACCAGTTGCAAGCGCATGTCTGAACTTGATGCAGCCTGCGCCCAAGCCTGCACGGGGTGTGCGTATCTCGACAAAGCGTCGAGCCCGATCCACGCAGGGCAAAGACTGGCAGCGGCGAGACGTGGCATTGCTGCGCAGCTGGGACTGTCGGTCGTCACCCCGATTGACAGCGTCCTCACCGAGCCGGACTTCGGATTAACAGAGACTAGCAACGCTCAAAGAATGCACCGCGCGCTGGGTGGCAGCATCGCCTGGGTGCATGAACTGAATACCTGGCTCCATTTTGCGGACGGACGCTGGCATGCCATCACCCCGGTTCAAATGGTGGCGCTTGCCACATCGGTAATGCGTGACCTGTTGGCGGAAGCTGCAACAGCCACCAGCGCGCCACTCGCTAAGGCCCTTGCAACCCATGCGGCCAAATCGCTGAGCAGCAACTCCTTGAACAACACAGTCGCCCTGCTTAAATCCCAGCCAGGGGTAGAGATACGTGCAACGCAATTGAACGCCAATGACATGCAACTTGGCGCCGCCGACGGCAAGGTGATCGACCTCACTACCGGTCAAGCGCGCGACCAAATGCCAGCCGACTACATCACCAAGGCTACGGGCTGCCACTACGACCCTGCCGCCACCTGCCCGACTTGGCTGGCCTTTCTTGATGGATTGTTTCGCGGCGGAGAAGGCGCGGAGGATGACGATGATGATCAGGGGCGAATTGGCTACCTGCAAAAGTGGATTGGCTACGCCCTCACCGGTCAGACCAAGGAACAGCAGTTTTGCTTTGCTCATGGCACTGGAGCCAACGGCAAGTCCGTACTCTACGGCGTGCTGCAAGAGCTTCTGGGCAGCTATTGTGTGCAGTCGCAACCAGAAGCTTTCATGCTGAAGCAGTCGGGTGAGGGCCCGACACCGCTGTTGGCCAGACTGCAGGGTGCACGTCTGGTAATCGCCCCGGAAACGGAAGATGGTCAACGTCTGGCTGAAAGCACTGTAAAGCAACTCACCGGCGGCGATGTCATTGTGGCGCGTGAGGTGTATGGTCACCCTGTCCAGTTCAAACCCAAGTTCAAGCTGGTGATCGTCGGGAATCACAAGCCACAAATTCGCGGTGATGACCATGGAATATGGCGCCGCGTTCATCTGCTACCGTTCAAGCGCATATTCGAGGAACACGAGCAAGACAAGAACCTGCCTGAAAAACTGCGCAGTGAATTGCCCGGCATCCTTAACTGGGCGATCAAGGGCTGTTTAATGTGGCAGCGCGCGGGTACTCTCGTCCTGCCAGAGATCATGCAGCGCGAGGCGCGGGAATATCGCTCGGACATGGACCTGATGGCCCAGTGGCTGACGGACGAATGCGAAGTTGGGCCAGAGAAGCAGGAACTGGTGCGCACAGCCTATGCATCCTTTGCGCGCTGGTGCAAACAAAACGGCAACGCGCCATTCAGCAACCGGCGCTTCAGCCAGAAGCTGACAGAACGCGGTTTCACCAGTACACGCACAAAATCGGCGCGCAGTTGGGCAGGGTTCGACTGTCGGCAGCCGCTGTTGGCGGGGCTGCTCACGTGATGGTTGGCAGTTGGTGACGCGGGTGACGCCAAATAGGTCTTTTTCCTAAACTCTTCTCATGAAAAATAGTAGGAGAAAGTCTGGAAAATTGGGGTTAATGCGTCACTCGTGTCACCGAATCTGTTTTGCAGGCCCAACTGCCAACGCGGTGCAGGGCGTTTGGAAAATCCGCCACGGGCTGACCCCACCGTATACCCACCATCCACTTGTATGTTGTGACTCCGCACAACAACGTGATCCGTATTTCA
>CAYHDD010000388.1:0-3979 GCA_964355195.1 uncultured Rhodoferax sp.
AGGGGATCTTGGTTCAGCCAGCGCTTCGCGCCAGGCGAGCTGCGGTCGGCTCGATCATAGTTCGGCGTCAACTTGTGGCGGTTACCATTGGAGGATGTTCAGCTACCGCCACGCCTTTCACGCCGGCAACCATGCCGATGTACTCAAGCATACGATGTTGGTCGCCATATTGCGGCATCTCACCCAGAAGGACACGCCGCTGACCGTGTTTGACACCCACGCCGGGGCTGGTTTGTACCGCCTCGATGGCGACTATGCCGAAACCAGCGGCGAAGCGGCGGAGGGCTTCTTGCGCATGGTGGGCGCACCCAAAGTACCCGCTGCTAGCGCGCCAAAGGGCGCTGAAAAAGCAAAGCCAGCGGAGAGTGACTGGGCGCCTCCGATTCGCGACTACCTGGACCTGGTGGCGAGCTTCAATAGCGTCGGCAGTCACAAGATCTACCCAGGTTCACCCTTCATCATCCAGCACTTGCTGCGCGAACGCGACAAGCTCAAATTGTTTGAGCTGCACCCCACTGATGCGAAGACACTGTCAGCCAACATTGCACAGCTGGACGCTGGGCGCCAGGTGGCCGTGCTGCGTGAGGATGGTTTTGAGGGGCTGAAAAAATTTCTACCCCCCCCCTCGCGCCGCGCTCTGGTACTGAGCGACCCAAGCTACGAAATCAAGACCGATTACGCCCGCGTTGTGACGCTGATCGCCGACGCCATGGCGCGCTTTCCGACCGGCACCTATGTGGTTTGGTACCCGCTGATTGCACGACCCGAGGCGCACGATGTACCGCGCAAGCTCAAAACCCTGGCGACGAAAGGCGGCAAAGCTTGGTTGAACGCGACGCTAACGGTGAAGTCAAGCAAGCTCACCACCGATGAGGCTGGAACGGTCATTCGCCCGGGTCTGCCGGCCAGCGGCGTCTTTGTCATCAACCCGCCGCATACCTTGAAGGCTGCGCTTCAGCTCGCCTTGCCTCAACTGGCCAAGCAACTCGGGCAGGATCGGCATGCTTCGTCCAGCGCCGAGTCAGGGTCGTGAAGGCGCAATCGTTTGATGCACCACCCGCTTGGCTAAACTAGGGAATACTTCGACGATATGACAAACTTGATCTTGTGTCGCAGAGGTGACGTTGACCAAATGGCCCTTTGACCGGCCACACGAGAATCAACATTCGATAACTGGGGAAACTAACGCATGAAGTGCAAGAACGAGGTGGTGCATGGCTAAGGGGATGATTCTGGCGGCGGGGCAGGGCACACGGGTACGCCCGCTGACGCGCGATTTGCCCAAGCCGATGGTGCCGATATTGGGCAAACCTCTGATGGAATACCAGATCGAACATCTGGCTCGCCATGGCATCTTCGAAATCATGGTTAACGTGGCCTGGCATCATCAAAAGATCGAGGAGTATTTTGGCGATGGTCATCGCTGGGGCGTACAGATTGGCTACTCCTACGAAGGCGTTCGCGACCACGGCGACGTCCTGCCGCGGCCCATGGGTTCGGCCGGCGGCATGCGCCGCATTCAGGACTTCAGCGGGTTTTTCGACGAGACCACCATGGTGCTGTGCGGCGACGCCCTGATCGACCTGGACATTACTGCGGCCATCGCCGAGCACACTGACAAGGGCGCCCTGGCCAGTGTCGTGGCACTTGATGTACCGCGCGCCGAGGTACAGAGCTACGGTATCGTGGTGACGACGCCCGATGGCCGCATTCAGTCCTTTCAGGAAAAACCAACACCGGCCGAGGCCAAATCGACCCTGGCCAGTACCGGCATCTACATCTTCGAGCCGGCCGTACTGGACCTGGTGCCGCACAACCAGATCTACGACATCGGCTCCCAGTTGTTTCCGCGCCTCGTAGAGCAGTGCCTGCCTTTCTTTGCCCAGAACCGTCCCTTCAACTGGATTGACATCGGTCGCGTCACGGACTACTGGTCGGTCTTGCAACGCGTGTTGCGCAGCGAGATCGCCGAGGTCAACATGCCGGGTCGCGAGATCAAACCCGGTATCTGGGCCGGCCTGAGCAATTCCATCCCATGGGATCAGGTCACCATTGAAGGTCCCGTTTACATTGGCTCCAGCGTCCGAATCGAAGCGGGCGCCACGATCATCGGCCCCGCCTGGATCGGACACGGCAGTCACATCCGCACCGGCGCCCGAGTGGTGCGCAGCATTTTGTTCGAGTACACGCGCATCGCCGCAGACCAGCGCTTTGTCGAGATGATCGTCTCACCCGACTACTGCGTGGACCGCTTTGGAGACACCTTCTACCGCGGCGACGACACTTCCCAACTGCGCTGGGGCGACGCAAGAGCATGAGCGCCGCGCCGGGCCGCCCCCAAGCAAGCTCGCACGCCAGTGCGCAGCACGAAGGTGCTCCAGTGAGCGCCGCACTTCCCCCCCTGCTGATCCAGCCGGTCGTCCTGTCAGGCGGATCCGGCACGCGCTTGTGGCCGCTCTCGCGCGAGAAGTATCCGAAACAGTTGCTCTCGCTGATTGGCTCCGACTCCTTGCTGCAAGCGACCGTCCGCCGCGTCGACGGCCTGGGTGACTGCGAACTGGCCCCGCCGATGGTGGTCTGCAACGAGGACTACCGTTTTGTCATTGCGGAACAACTGCGTCTGATCAACAAACCGGGCAGCATTGTGCTGGAACCCACTGGCCGCAATACGGCACCCGCACTCACTTTGGCGGCACTGGCAGCCCTCAGAGGCGGCGTCGACCCGGTGCTGCTGGTCATGCCCTCGGATCATGTCATCGTCGATGTCACAGCGTTCCAGGGCGTTGTACGTGAAGGGGCGCGCCATGCTGCGTTGGGTGCGGTCGTTACATTTGGCATCACACCCGACGCCCCCGAAACTGGCTATGGCTATATCCAGTCAGGTCCATTGCACAGCAGCCCACCGGATGACGCCCAGCCAAGCACGGCGAGGGTGATTGCACGGTTTGTGGAGAAGCCCGATCTGGAAACGGCTCAAGCCTATCTGATTGAGGGTTCTTACCTCTGGAACAGCGGCCTGTTCATGATGCGCGCTTCAGTCTGGCTGGCGGCCATGGGCGTTTGTCGGCCCGACATTCTTGAGGCCTGCCAAGCAGCCTGGGACGCGGGTTCGACCGATGGCGAATTTGTCCGCGTTGACAAACAGGCCTTCAACAGTTGTCCGAGCGACTCAATCGATTACGCTGTCATGGAACGCATCGCCGATTGGGCGCGCCGCACCGAGCGCAACGCCACAGCTCTGCCAGCCGGCGTGGTGCTGCCCCTCACGGCCGGCTGGTCGGACGTAGGCGCCTGGGATGCTCTCTGGCAGGTCTTGCCCAAAGATGCCGACGGCAACGTGGCGCAGGGCGATGTGCTGCTGCAGGACTGTCGCAACACCTTGGCCTTTTCGGATGGACGGCTGGTAGCCTGCGTCGGTGTTAGTGACCTGGTGGTGGTGGAAACAGCGGATGCGATTTTGGTCGTTCACAAGGACCAGACCCAACACGTCAAGAAAATTGTCGACGCGCTCAGGAAGCTGGGACGCTCCGAGGGCTCGATACACCGCAAGGTCTTCCGGCCCTGGGGTTCCTACGACGGCATCGATGTCGGCGAGCGCTTTCAAGTCAAACGCATTGTGGTCAAGCCGGGCGCGACACTGTCATTGCAAATGCACCACCATCGTGCCGAACATTGGATCGTCGTGCGCGGCACCGCAAAAGTCACGCGCGGGGACGAAACACTGCTGGTATCAGAGAACCAGTCGACTTTCATTCCCCTGGGAACAAAGCACCGCCTCGAGAACCCGGGCCGGGTGCCGTTGGAGATGATCGAAGTCCAGTCAGGCTCCTACCTTGGCGAAGACGATATCGTGCGCTTTGCAGATGTCTACGGGCGTTGATTTGTCAGTGCGGTCTGTCCCGCAAGGTTGGCCGCAGCGCCGGGCCGCCCCAAACAAGGCAACCCCCTCGGGGGGCAGAGAGGACACAAAGTGCCGAAC
>CAYHDD010000389.1:0-3972 GCA_964355195.1 uncultured Rhodoferax sp.
CGCCCTGATGGGCGCAAGAAGGAGCAACGCCGCCAGAGCGCGCCAGAGCGGCTCAATCGGGTGCGTAGCGCTGTCACCCGGCGGGTGAACAATGTCGAAGCGAAAATGCTCAGTGTTCATAGGTACTTGTCGAGGCCAGCAAGCGGTCAACTGCGGTTTCTAGGTTGAAGTCTTTGATTGTAGACAGCGCCAAACGGCCACCCCTTTGATGAAGGTCAGCGCCGCCCGGATTTAGTCCGGCTCGGCAGAAAACGACGGCCATTGCCGTCCGCAAAAGTGGTGCAAGACTACGACATCTGGTCTGGATCATCCGATGGCAAGTGCCGCTTCAAATCCATGCTGTCATGCAATAGCCGCAAAACATCGATCACATTCTGCCCTTGGATACATCCCACTCGAAACATCACGAAATGCCGGCCTTTACGCCCTTTTTGCGCCACATGGAGGGTATAAATGTCCGTACCGATTTCACTGCGCCTTTTGACACCAACGATAGAGGGGCCCGCGCAGCAGCCGACAGGCGGACCGTCCAGATCTCAGCTCCCACTACCCACCAACAATTTTTGAAGTGAGTTCTGCCAGGTGCCGTCCGAGCGCATTTGGTGAATTGAAACTTTGAAAAACACCCGCGTCGATCTCAGCTATGCCAACCCGTGCCGCTTCTCGCAACGCTGCCAAACGCAACTCATCTTCCGACTCGCGACGTTCGACCAGACGTAAACCATCGCGCAAAACTTCGCTCGCATTCTGGTAACGCCCAGCGGTGACAAGTTGCTCAACAAAATGGGCTTGATGGGAAGTGAGAACAACATTTCGGGTTGGCATATAGGCCTCTCTGACGGATAGATGTTGGCATGTTATGCCAGCCAAAAGCGTCCGATGTGAGCCGTGAGACCCAACCAGCGCTGTTGACGCCGACGCTGTGCAGACCGTGCCAAGGCCATTGGCCCGAAAACCTTATCAGGCAATCTGCAACGCCTTCAGAATCGGCAGCTGCTTATCGGCAAAGGTTTGCGCCTGCGCGCTCAGTTCTGCGATATTTTCCTCCGGCGTCTCCAGGGTTTTGCCTTCCTTGACAATCTTCTGGCCTTGCGCCTGGAGAATCTGCCAGACCAACTTGGCCCAGTCGGCAGGCTGCTTCTTGCCTTGACTGATCGCCAGCAGGAACAATTGCTGAAAGCGCCCTGCTGTGAAGCCGCCGCCAGTAACCGGACTGGCCAGGTAGCCAATGTCACCGGCGCCGCGCGCCTTTTCAATCAGGCGAGCATTGAGCCTGTCGGTGTGCTTCCTGGCCCTCTGTGTCGGGACGTCATCTTGTACTGGCGCCAGATGTCCGGCACCAGTCAGCACCAGTATCGCCTCCAAGAGCTGTGCGAAGGTCACCCCCTTGGCCAGCAGCGCCTGTTCAAGTTGCTGCAGTGTTCTGGGCTTGTGGTCAGCCAGGGCATCCAGAATCGGCTTGTAGATGGTGTCGCTCAAGGTCGCTTCGCCCAGGCTGCCATTGACCTTGAGGGATACATCAGGCCGATGGGTGCAGAGCACGATCTTCTGGGCGCGCAGACCCTCAGCCTGTTCCAGGGGGTTGAGCTTTCTGACACCTTTGACCCAGTAGTCGCGCCTAAACTGCTGGTTGACCACGAAGTCGCGCGTTGACTCCCGGAACATGGTGTCGGGAATCTCCTTGAGGAAGGTCTGCTGGTCTGCGGTGAGGTTGACGGCGTCTATGTGGTCCAGATAGTGTGCCGAGCAGCCATAGCCAAGCTTGGCGGGCTGGAGCCAGTCGGCCATGGTGGCGAAGTGCATCGGATGCCAGTCGCGATTGAAGTACTCGTGCGCCAGGTAGTGGCGGCTTTGACCCTTGATCTTGTTGATGCGGTCCCCAATCAATGCGTTCGCACGCGCATAGGCGGGGTTGGTGGCAAGCAACCTCTCCGAGAAGTCGAGCGCCCCGTTGATGCGGCTAACAATGCCAGCTCCCTCGGCACCGATAACGTCGGCATGTTCGGTCATCAGGTGACGCATGGGCGCAAAGGCGGCCCAGCCGGGCATGGTGTTGTAGCTGATGTAGAGCACGCCCCCAACCTTGAGTTTCTTGCGGATAAACTCAACAATGACAGCACGGTTTTCGTCACTGATCCAGCTCCAGATGCCGTGGATGCCGATGTAGTCGAAGTCAGGCAGATCATTTCGCTGGCAGAAGTCCGCAAAGGCGTCATCAAAGAGTTTGGCCCCCGAGCCGCATATGCTGGCAAGCTCGTCGGCAAAGGCGGCTTGGGCCGGATTGAAGTCGGTGCCACTCCATTGTGTGACGGTGGCCGCTGCATGGATGTTCGCACTCAGGCCCTGGCCGAAGCCCAGCTCGCAGGCGCTACCAAATTCCGGGCAGGCCAGCCCTGCATTGAGAAAGGCGAGTTTCACTCGCAGCGGGTTTAGTTCCTGATAGTAGCCAAACGTGTAGCCAATATCGGCAACGTAGCCGGAAGTCCAGTCGGTCATGATGTGGTCCTTGTGCAGAAGTCTGGGGTGCGCCCGGGGCGGGCCACTCAGAAAAAAACCCCACCGCCTTGCGAGCGGTGGGGTCTTATAGAGGTTTTCACCTTAACCCCGTGCCGAAGCCCGGGGTGAATCTACCGATCAGGCGAGGCCGACAATGCCAGTGGGGATGAGCCCAGGAACCACCGCAGTTGCGGCAGTACTCACAAAGCCAACCAACACGATACTCTCAAAAGCCGTGGCAGCTCCCGCACCCGTGTCATAAGTCATCACGCTGTCAGTACCGGTGGCTGAGTAGGTGAACACACCAGCCGTTGCGTCGTAGCTACCACGTGCAAACGCAATGGTGTTGTCAATACCAGCCAGGTTGGTATTGGTAACGGCCAGCGTAGTGCCACCCAGGAAGTTAGACAGGTCAATCTGGTCTCCAGCCACCACCCCATAGATTACGTCAAACGTCGAAGTCAGCTCAGAGGTTTGGATCGTCGTCGATGTGTTGGTTCCAGAATCGCCAGTGACTTGCATCATCTTCGCTGTGGTGCCAGACACCGTGATCTTGTCTGCGCCCTTGCCAGCGGTAATCACGTCAGCACCACCACCACCGACGATGACGTCGTTTGCAGTACCACCGATGATCGTGTCCACACCCGTGCCACCGGTGACTGTCTGGATACCAGCGCTGCCAGCGTGGGTGTAACTGTTGGTGCCGTCGCCCAGAGTCACGGTGTTGGCCTTGCCGTTCTGACCAATGATAGTGTCATTGCCAGCACCACCAACATACGTTACAGAGGCCGTCGCTGCAGCCGTGAAGGTCACTGCATTCGCAGCCGTGGCGCTACCGCTGATGGTGGCAGCAGCAGCCAGGTTACCCGTACCGCTGGTCCATGTGAAAGCACCTGTCGCGCCACTTGCGTTCAAAGCGGTCAACGTGGTATTGGCACCGGAGTAGGTCAAGGCACCGCTACCCAAAACGGTGACGGTCGTCACGGCGTCGTCTAACAACGTGAGCGTGCCGGCCGAGGTAGCGGTCAGGGTGACCATCTCAATTCCATTGGCCGTCAAGGTTCCACCCGTCGAAGCAGCGGTAGTCACGCTCAGCGCGTCGGAAGTGCCCGTTGCCGTTTTCAGCGCGAAGTTGGTCGTCGCCGTGGGACTCGCCGTCATCGCCAGCGTCAATCCAGCTGCTGCATTGATGTAACTCACATTGCCAGCCAGTGCACCTTGCGTCAGAGCCGTTTCACCGGTCATGAAGTCAAGGTCGAAGGTGCCTGAACCGCCCGTCGTACTCAAAGTTTCGAAACCCGAGTAAAGAGCGCCGGTTACAGCGGTCAGCATCGTGCCGCCCACACCTGCCATCACCAACGTGTCGGCACCAGTACCACCAGCGATTGCCTTGCTTGCCACGCCCGTCACCGTCACGACGTCAGCACCCGTGCCACCGGTGTAGGTCGCCTTGGTGTTGTCGATAGAGACCGTATT
>CAYHDD010000390.1:0-3951 GCA_964355195.1 uncultured Rhodoferax sp.
CGTCGTCAACCTGTGGCAGGGTCGCAGCTGCCTGAACTGCCATACGCAGATTCATGGCTCCAACAACCCGTCCACGGGCAACCCAACACCCCAGCTGATGCTGCGCTGAAGTAGCGAGAACAATCATGACAAAAACCGATTCTTCTTTTCACTTCCCGCGCAAGCTCCTGGTGCTGGCCTTGAGTGCCGCTTTTGTGCCGCTAGCCGCCTTCGCCGAAGACGACGCCGCGCCCGTGACCACGGTCAGCGTCGGCCTGGGTCTGCTCGGTGGCAGTAGCGCCGACCACGCTGTCTTCGGCCAGTACAACAACCTGCGCTCCGAGCGCACCGGCTTTGCCACGCTCGGCTTTGACTACAGCCTGCGCGACCCCGACAACAGCAATTGGCTCCAAATGGCGGGCGCCAACCTGCTCGGCGACACGCGCGAACTCAGTCTGGTCAAGAAAGACCCCGGCAATTGGAAGCTCAGCGCCAACTACGGCGAACTGGTGCGCTATGACCCGACCACCGTCAACAGCGGTTTGATCGGCGCAGGCTCCAGCGCGCCGCAGGTCGTGGCGCTCAGTGGCGGCCCCGGCAGCGGCACCGACTTTGAGCTCAAAACCAAACGCACCGCGCTCGGCCTGGGCTTCGCCAAGACGCTCAGCCCCAGGCTTCAGTTCGACCTTGACCTGAAGAGCGAAAACAAGGAGGGCTCCAGGCTGTTCGGCATCGGCATCAACTGCCCGTCCGTGATTACGCCCGGCTGCCTGGGAACCACTGCCAGCAACGTCGGCTGGGCCACGCTGATGCTGCCCGAGCCGATCAATGCCAACCACAGCCAGGTCGAGGCCCGCCTGACCTACGCGGCGGAGAAACTGCGCTTCAACCTCGGCTACTACGGCTCCTACTACCGCAACAACAACGCCAGCCTGACCGCGGCCATACCGACCAGCCTGTACAACCCGCTCGGTGGCCTGCTGCCGCTGGCCACTGGTTTGCGCGCGGTGCTGGGTCAGCCAGTGGCGCTGGCACCTGATAACCAGGCGCACCAGATTGACCTTGGCGGCAGTTACGAACTCGGCACCAGCACGCGCGGCAACTTCAAGTTTGCACGCACTACAGCAACGCAAAACGCGGACTTTGCTGCGGCCGGTTTGATCGGTGCACCAGCCGGTGTCGCCAACCTCGACGCACAGGTCAAGACCACGCTGGCCAAGCTTGGTTTGGTCTCACGCCCGGTCTCGAGCCTGTCGCTGCTGGCCGACCTGCGTTACGAGAAGAAGGACGACCAAACCCCGATTGCGCTCTACAACACGGAGGGCACGTTCAGCTACAGCAACCGCAATCTGTCGAGCGAAAGGCGCAATGGCAAGCTACAGGCCAGTTGGCAGTTCAACAGCGACGTCAAAGGCACGTTCGGTGCTGAACGCGAGGCGATTGATCGCGGCGTCTTTACCGCCAGCAGTGCCATCTCGGGCATCAGCGCCTTGCGCCAGAACACCGAAGAAACCACTAAGCGTGCGGAACTGCGCGCCCGCCTGGCCGAGACCCTGAGCGGCTCCATCACGCTGTCACGCAGTCGGCGCGACGGCTCCAACTGGCTGCGCGACAACAGCGCCCAAGGTGTCACCGAGGTGAGCAGCGTTTACGGCATCGATCCGGTCAACGGCTTCTTGCCGACAGCCGTTTTCATGCCCACGCTGGCCGACCGGCAGCGCAATAAAGTTCGCTTGTTTGCTGACTGGCAACCGACTGAAAGCCTGACGCTGCAAGTAGCCGCCGAAAGCGGAGCGGACCGTTTCAGTGCGCCCACCAGCTATGGCCTGCGCGACACGGCCATGCACCAATTCAATCTGGACTGGGGCTATACGCTGTCGGACAACTGGGGCTTGAACGGTACGTTGTCGAACAGCACGCAAAGCTTCAACCAGGCACGAGCGGCCGGTTACGTGATGGCCTTTGACAACAGCAACCGCGGCGCCAGCATCGGCGTCAACGGCAAGCTCAGCGGCAAACTCGATGTCGGCGCCAACCTGGCCTTTGTCGGCGACAAGAGCGTTTACGCGCAAACGCTCGATAGCCTGGCCGGCAGTGACTCGGTCGCCCTGCTGGCGGCCAGCGGTGGCTTGCCTGACGTCGTTTACAGCCAGACCGGCCTCAAGCTGTTCGGCAAGTATTCGCTTGAGAAAGGTTCGTCAGTGCGGGTTGACTTTGTGCACCAGCGCAACAGCGTCAACGACTGGACCTGGAGCCTGAACGGCACACCCTACGTCTACTCTGACGGCACCACGGTGCTTCAGAAGCCGTACCAGAGCGTCAGCTTGGTGGGCGTGACTTACGTCTATCAGTTGCCGTAGCGAGTTGCTCGGTCAAGCTGGGTGAAGTTCTTCGCGAATCACCTCGCGCAGTGCTTCCTTGACGGCATCTGCCTGAAGGCCTCGGCGCAGAGTTTCGTTAATCAGTGTCTGATAGCCGCGACCACCAGCGCGCGCTTTATACGCCTGTAATACGGCGTCATCGAGTTTGATGGTGATGCGCGTCTTGCGCGTCGAAAACATAGGCAGCACCTCTCCCAGTGGACGCAGTTGCGTAGCCTCGGCTCCCGTCAGCTCTGGACTGTCTGCATCGCTCGCATCGGCCAATGGTGCATCATCGACCGCCGCCCATGCAATTGCCGGTGTCGGGTCAGAGGGCAAGAGTTTTAAGTTTCTTTTGCTCACGGCTGTTGGCCTTCCTAAATGAGATTACGTGGATACGTTCAGGTGTTGGCAGACAAAAAACCACCACCATCAAACGCCCGACAAGTTTGTTGTATCCGACAAAGCGGCGTTCCGGGTAAACGCGCCGTGTGTCTTCGCGCACAAGCATATCTGATGTAAACATGGATCGAGCTGCGAGCAATGGCAACTTCCGATCCCGCACATTGACTGCGTTCTTTGTCGGATCGCAAGTGAATTGCATGACATTGATTGTGCATATTTTGATATGCACCGTCAAGGCGGACTGTAGCGGGCAATTACTGGAAAGTGCCGCCGAGAGAGTCGCTCCTCGGTGCCAGTTGACTTTGTGCACCAGCGCAACAGCGTCAACGACTGGACCTGGAGCCTGAACGGCACACCCTACGTCTACTCTGACGGCACCACGGTGCTTCAGAAGCCGTACCAGAGCGTCAGCTTGGTGGGCGTGACTTACGTCTATCAGTTGCCGTAGCGAGTTGCTCGGTCAAGCTGGGTGAAGTTCTTCGCGAATCACCTCGCGCAGTGCTTCCTTGACGGCATCTGCCTGAAGGCCTCGGCGCAGAGTTTCGTTAATCAGTGTCTGATAGCCGCGACCACCAGCGCGCGCTTTATACGCCTGTAATACGGCGTCATCGAGTTTGATGGTGATGCGCGTCTTGCGCGTCGAAAACATAGGCAGCACCTCTCCCAGTGGACGCAGTTGCGTAGCCTCGGCTCCCGTCAGCTCTGGACTGTCTGCATCGCTCGCATCGGCCAATGGTGCATCATCGACCGCCGCCCATGCAATTGCCGGTGTCGGGTCAGAGGGCAAGAGTTTTAAGTTTCTTTTGCTCACGGCTGTTGGCCTTCCTAAATGAGATTACGTGGATACGTTCAGGTGTTGGCAGACAAAAAACCACCACCATCAAACGCCCGACAAGTTTGTTGTATCCGACAAAGCGGCGTTCCGGGTAAACGCGCCGTGTGTCTTCGCGCACAAGCATATCTGATCAGTAGTGTCCCAACGTTCTTCAGAGGAGAGCGAGCTGATTTTTCTCAAAATCCGGATCTGAATTTGTTGAGGGTGGCGTAAGTAGTTGATTTATAGGGATAGTTTCAAACATGGACAAGCTCAAGATTTGTAGGATTTCATACAGGCTGTGATGATCAAGATGCAAACGTTTTTTCGTGATGGCGATCAACAGGTAGGTCGATATGGCAATCCATATCTGCGTCTTGACGGCGTTCTCGC
>CAYHDD010000391.1:0-3945 GCA_964355195.1 uncultured Rhodoferax sp.
CCTTCCGGGCAGATGGTGCCGCCCGAACTGCTGGATCGCTTGCGCAAGCGTATCGGCGAACTGACGGTGAATGTGCAGGCACTGCCAAGCTTGCAGCGCGCGGCCAACGGCGGCGAGTTCATCGAGCTGGCGATTGATCGCTCGCCCAGCGTGGCATCGACACGCGACGGGCGCTACTTCCTGCGGGTCGGCGACACCTGTCAGCCGGTGCTTGGCGACGACGTGTTGCGTCTGGCCAACGAGCGGCCGGGGCGGCCATGGGAGGCGATGGACAGCAGCGTGCCGCGTGACGTTTTTGACGCCGACAAGCTTGCTCGCTTCGTGCAGGGCATTCGCGCTTCCGACCGGGTGAAGGATTCGGTGAAGGAGAAAGGCGCCGACGAGTTGCTGTCCCACTACGGTCTGGCGCTGGGTAATACGCTTACCCGCCTGGGCGTCCTGCTGCTCGGCACCGCCGCCAGACCGGCGCGCGCTGGGCACTGCACCGCTGGTGCAGGCGATCAAGTACGACGAGCAGGGGCAGAAGATCAACAAGTGGGTCTGGGACGACTGCGCCCTGTCACCTGTCGATCTGGTGGATGCGATCTGGCGCGAGGTGCCGGATTTCCGCGAAAGCTACGAGGTGGCCGAGGGCTTGTATCGGCGCAGCGTGCCAGCCTATGACGAAAAGGTCGTGCGCGAACTGCTGGTCAATGCGCTGGTGCATAGGCCCTATACGCAGCAGGGCGACATTTACCTCAATCTGCATCCCGAGCGCCTGGAGGTGGTGAACCCCGGCCGCTTGCCGCTGGGGGTGACGCCACGCAATATCCTGCACGCCAGCCGGCGCCGCAATGAGGGGCTGGCCAGGGTGTTCCACGATCTGGGCCTGATGGAGCGTGAGGGCAGCGGCTTCGACTTGATCTACGACCGGCTGCTGTCGCAAGGCCGCCCGGCACCTGTGCCTGAAGAGGGAGCGGATTGGGTCAAGGTGACGATCCAGCGGCGCATCGTGAAGCCTGAAGTCATGCGACTGATGACCGAGGCGGATGAACGCTTTCAATTGACGCAGCGGGAGCGGATCACGCTCGGTGTATTGGCGCAGACGGAAGGCATGACGGCCAGGGAGTTGGCGGCTGTACTGGAGACGGAAGGGGCGGATGAACTCGCTGTCTGGCTGGGGCGACTCGTGCAGAGCGGTTTGGTCCATACCAGCGGCAAGACTTCGGGGATGCAGTATTTCGTGGCGCCGGATTGGTTGCGTGGCGCACAGCTTGATCGCAAAACCACGCTTAGCCGGATTACTCCTCATCGGCTGCTGGCCTTGATTCTGGAAGATTTGACGCGTTACCCCGATTCGTCCAGCACGGATATCAACCGGCGAATTGGAGCGGAGATTTCCGCCAAGACGGTTAAGCGCGCCCTGGATGATCTGGTGGATGCCGGGCGGGTGATCCATGAGGGTGAGCGCCGTTGGCGGCGTTATCGCCTTTCGGACCAGGAGCATAAAGGACACGAGGCGGGAAAGTTTTCATGAGGCGCCGTGTTCCTGCTTCAATGAGGCTGTGCAACATGCTGATTTATAAGCGTTCCTATAAAGGACATCACTTCGCTTTGTCCTTTATCCAGCGGCAGTTTGTCCGATAGAAGGCAGCCCGTGGCCTACACCGACATCAATAGCGAAGACCGTTTGGTTCAGGCAACCTTTGCCTCCCATCTTGAAAAGGTGTTGGGCTGGGAGAGCGTCTACGCCTGGAACCAGGAAACCTTTGGCCCAGCTGGCACGCTGGGGCGCGCCAGCGAGCGCGAGGTGGTACTGGTGCGCGATCTGCGGGTGGCGCTGGCGAAGCTCAACCCTGCGTTACCGGAGACGGCGATCAATGAGGCGGTGGTCAAGCTTACCCACCATGATTATTCGCGTTCGCTGCTCCAGCACAATCAGGCGTTCTACAAGCTGATCCGCGACGGTGTGCCGGTGAGTTACCGGGACGCGCAAGGAGCTTTGCGCCACGCACAGGCTAAGGTGATCGATTTTCGTGAGCCCGCAAACAATCGTTTTCTGGTGGTGCGCGAACTCAAGATCACCGGACTGCGCACACCCAACTACAACCGCCGCGCCGACCTGGTCTGTTTTGTTAATGGCCTGCCTCTGGTGTTCATCGAACTGAAGGCGGTCTACAAGAATATTCGCGCCGGCTTCGACGGCAATCTGCGTGACTACCTCGACGAAAACGTCATCGCCCATGCCTTTCACCACAATGCATTGCTGATCGTCAGCAATGGCGACAGCGCCCGCTATGGCTCGATCACCAGCGCCTGGGAGCACTTCGGCGAATGGAAGCGCCTGGACGAGCGGGACAAGGGCAGCGTGGCGGCGGAGGTGCTGCTCAACGGCATGCTGGCCAAGGACCGGCTGCTGGACATCGTCGAGAACTTCATTCTGTTCGACGCCAGCAAGACCGGGCCGGTGCGCAAGGTGGTGGCGCGCAACCATCAGTTGCTGGGGGTGAATCAGACGGTGGCGGCGGTGGTGCGGCAAGAAAAGATCAAGCGCCAGTTTCCGCCGGGCGAGCGGCTGAGGCATCGCGTTATTGAGTTGCCCTTGCCGAGCATGGACCGCGCCGCCAATGAGCCGGTGGCGGCTTATCCCAAGGCCGCACAGCCGCCAGCACCAACCTATCTGGGCGAGAGTAAGGGCGAGCCCGAGCCTCGTAGCTTGCAGATCATCGAGCGTGCCCACCCCGATCTTGGACGGTTGGGCGTGGTGTGGCACACCCAGGGCAGCGGCAAATCCTATTCGATGGCCTTCTTTGCCGAGAAGGTGCGGCGGACGGTCGAGGGCAATTTCACTTTTCTGCTGATGACCGACCGCGATGATCTGGACAGCCAGATCTACAAGACCTTCGTCGGTTGCGGGGTGGCGGACGACCAGACGCCGCGTGCGGGTTCGGGCAGGGAACTCGAGCAACTGCTGAAGGAGAACCACCGCTACGTGTTCAGCCTGATCCACAAGTTCAATCAGGACGTGCAGCCGGATGAGCCTTACAGCGACCGCGACGATATCATCGTGATCTCGGACGAAGCGCACCGCACCCAGGCCGGCAAGCTGGCGCGCAACATGCGCCTGGCGCTGCCCAACGCGGCCTTTATCGGCTTCACTGGCACGCCACTGTTCAAACACGACGAGTTGACCAAGCGCATCTTCGGCGATTACGTGTCCCGCTACGACTTCAAGCGCAGCGAGGAAGACGGCGCCACGGTTAAGCTGGTCTACGAGAGCCGGGGCGAAAAGCTGGGGCTGGCGCGACTGGATTTGAACGAGAAGATTGCCAATGCAGTCGCTGCCGCCGATCTCGACCCTGACCAGACTGCCCTGTTGGAAAGACTGCTCGGCAAGGATTACGAGGTCATCACCGCCGATGAGCGGCTGGAGAAGATCGCGGCGGATTTTGTCGAGCTTTGCAGCACGCGCTGGGAAGCTGGCAAGACCATGCTGGTGTGCATCGACAAGATCACTTGCGCCCGCATGCTGATGCTGATTGGGCCGAAGTGGAGGGCGAAAGCCGCTTCGGTTTGCGCCGAGGCCGAGGCCAGACTGGCAGAAATTGCGGCTGCGCCAGATGATGAAAGCAGGCAGCACTTGCATGCGCAGCGCGACCGCTTGCTGGCCAAGGCCGCCTGGCTTGATGAGACGATCATCGAGATCATCATCAGCGAGGCTCAAAATGAAGTCGCCGACTTCAAGAAGTGGGGCTTCGACATCATTCCGCACCGTGCCCGCATGAAGCTGGGTTTCGAGACGCCGGATGGCAAACGAGTTGAGGTGGAGTCGGCCTTCAAGAATCCGCAGCACCCTTTCCGCGTGGCGATCGTTTGCGCCATGTGGCTGACGGGCTTTGATGTCGAATGCCTGTCAACGCTTTACATCGACAAGCCGATGCGGGCGCATACCCTGATGCAGGCCAT
>CAYHDD010000392.1:0-2480 GCA_964355195.1 uncultured Rhodoferax sp.
CTCAGGACAAAGCACCAACGCTCAAGCCAACACGCCAGCACAACCCAATGTGGTTCTCTCCCCTGGCTGGAACCTGGTGGGCAATGGGGGAAGTACAGCCATGAACGTAGCAAGCCTGTTTGGAGACGCCAGCAAGGTCTACAGCCTATGGAAGTGGGTCAGAAGCGGAAACACCCCAGGCATCAGCTACCCGACCTGGGCTTTGTACGCACCAGGCCAGACTGATGCGGGAGCAGCCTACGCCAAGAGCAAAGGCTATGACACCCTCACCAGCATACAAAGTGCAGAAGGCTTCTGGGTCAATGCCAAAGCAGCCATGAGTGTTCCCATGACTGCACCGGCTTGGATACTCTCAAACACCTTCCAGCCAAACCAGAGCAATGCACTGCCAAGTGGCTGGAGCTTGATTGCCACAGGTGAGGCCAACACGGCGAGCAGCTTCAACAAGGCCATAGGCGCAACGCCACCGGCAGCGGGCAGCATCCCGAACAACCTGACTACCTTGTGGGCTTGGGAGAACAGTAGCAGTCGGTGGTACTTCTATGCTCCAACGCTGGACGCTGCGGGGACTCTACAGGGCTATGTGAGTGAGAAGAACTATCTGGACTTTGGCAGCCTGACCCTGACGCCTGCTGCTGGACTTTGGGTGAATAGGCAATGAGGAAAATCTTTACGCTTGGCGATCATTTGGCTTTGGCAAGTTCCTTGGCCAGGGGCTCAAATTGAGCTATTCTCTACTTCGCCCTCTTTACCACCCTTTGGAAGGATTCAGGATGCAACAATTCCTAAAAAATGTCATGCCCTTTACGGTTGCGCTAACTGTCGGTATGGCCAGTGTTACGGCATACGCCGGAAGTTCAGCCTCCAGCGCTGCGTCAGAATCGGTGGGAAGTTCCTCTACATCGATCCAGCAGTCAAGCAACAGTTCGTCGACCAAAGACAAGGTGGCGCAGGGTCAATACACCATCATCGAAATGGCACAGGTCGCCGAGCAACCCGACTTGATGCGTCTGCGGCTACGGGCGCTGGCACCCTTGCAAACCGAGGAATTTTTCTTGCTACTGCCGCGCCAGGTCGCTCAGCGCGTGCAACTGGCGACCGGTGACGTTGTTGAGGCGCAGCATCGCCCCTACGGCTTGGCCTTTGCCACCGTCAACTTGTCTGACAATTCAAACCCTTTCTTCCTCGTGCTGGAAGATGCGTGGTACCGTGAACTGCAGAGTCGACCGGTCGCCATCTGAACTCACAGTTTGTACGCGCTCAAGTTTGGCATGAGCATGTCATCTGGCTTTGTTTAGACCTACATTTCAAGCGCTAGTTTTGACCGCGTTACTGGGCTATTCAGCGACGTCTGCATGGGCCGAATCGCTGCGCTATTGCGATGCACAAGTTGAAATTGATGCAGCAACGCAAGACCGTTTGATCCAGGTCGCGGGGATCGTCAAGACCGAATTGGAGCACTCGGGTCAGCGTGTGGCTTTGGTATCGCGCTCGGGGCTTGCTCTGGCACGTTTTGGCGAACGCTATTCGCATGCAGGAGTAAGCCTCAAAGCCAGCCTGAACGCACCCTGGTCGGTGCGACAACTCTACTACGCCTGCGACGAACAACGCCCCCGCATCTTCGACCAAGGCATGTCGGGCTTTGTACTCGGCGTACATGACCCCTCTGAGGGCTATGTCTCGATCATTTTATTGCCAGACGATGCTGCCAATACCTTGGAACGCGCCGCTCTCGACGATAGTCAAGCATTGCAGATGCTCGGCAACACTTACAGCGCCAACGCCTTCCCATTTAGCCAACGCTACCAAAACTGCAATCAGTGGTTGGCAGAGTTGTTGGCCAGCGCCTGGAACCCGCAACCCCAGCGTGATGATCGGCGTGGCCAAGCCCAGCAGTGGTTGTTGAACGAAGGCTACACGCCGACTTTGATTCACGTAGGTTGGAGACCTCTGATGTGGCTGGCCGACTTGGTACATTGGCTCCACAGCGATGACCATCCGCCAGAAGACCTTGCCGCCGCGCAGTTCAGGGTCAGCATGCCGGCGGCGATTGAATCTTTCGTACACACCAGGATGCCCGACGCCAAGCGCATAGAGCTGTGCTACACCCCGCACCAGCTTGTGGTTCGACGCGGCTGGCAGCCCATCGCTGAAGGGTGTGTTGCCACTGCGGGTGACGATGTGATCGGCCTGTAGATTGGCAGTCTGTTCAGGGCCAATCAGCGAGGACTCGAATCACTCCATCCTCGGGATGTTCAAGGGAAAGCACCCTCCACATCTCTTTGGCCTCGCCAACGGCCCCCGCTTCGCGCAATGCAACAGCGTACAAAACGCGCCGGCCAAATGGAGCATCAGCTCCCGGTTTTAGCTGTTCCAGGCGCTCAATGGCCTCTGGTTGGCCAGCAGAAAACCTCGCCAACGCATCAGACAACGCGCCCCGTTCGCCGACCGCTTCCACGCGCCACTTGTAGTTTTCACCT
>CAYHDD010000392.1:2490-3938 GCA_964355195.1 uncultured Rhodoferax sp.
TTTTCACCTGGCACGAGCTGGCGCGCGCCGGGCAAGGGCATCTCGGTCTGACGGGTTGATGCGTCCCAGACCACTGTATCGTCAAGCGTCATCAGCACCAGCCGATACGCTGTTGCCCCATCGACGGCCTGCCAACGGAAGGTGGGGTTTTTTGACATGACCACGGTTCTGACCGGAGAAAGCAACAAGGGGATGTTCGCCTCGCGAATGCCCCGCATCACAAGGCTGGCTAGGGCGACAGAGTTTGTGGCAATCCTTGCATCACGAACGTAGGGCAGGTTCTTGACCGGCAAGGGTTTGGTCTCCACAGTTTTGCCATCAGCGGCTTTGGGGCCACCCGGCGCAACCAAGTAATTACCGCCACCTCTGAGTACAAACTCTCGACCATCGGTGAGATCAACCGCAACGACATGAGCGCCTGCCGATACGCTGACACGTTGGCCGTCCGCGATCTCCGCCAGCGTCGTCACGACTCCCTTGCCTTCGATCTGGGCCTTGCCAGTCACCTCCGTGACCAACAAGCCAGCGAAAGCCGCTGGTCCGAACACGGCCAGCATCACTGAAATTATTTTCTTCATTGAATCCTCCGAGAGTTCATGGCTTCCATCCGAACACTTCGATGTGGGCATGCCGAGTGCTCTAGAGTGAGCAATGGTAAGCGTTGTTCTGTGCAGTCGGTCAATTTGACCAGAGCGTGCCTACGGTGAATCCCTCTTGCCTCGAACGCAGCACGATACTATGATATTTCCAAAGGGGATCTCATGGGAAAACCAAACACTCGACGTGAACTGCTGGTGGTCGCCGCAGTTGCTGTGGCTTTGCTCGCGGGTTGCGCTGCACCACCGCCGCCGCCACCTCCTCCCCCACCGCCACCACCGCCGCCGCCGCCCCCTCCTCCCCCGCCGCCGCCGCCGCCCCCTCCACCGCCGCCGCCGCCACCACCACCGGATTTCATCTCATCGGCCAGTACGCCTAGGGCCTATCGCAAAGATGCCTCCACCCATCTGTATGGCAAGAATGGTCACCGCATCATGAAGGGCAAGATGCCGCCCCTGTTGTATGCGGTGGGTGTATTTGAAGTCGAAGTCGGCCCACGCGGAGAAGTTCTGTCCACGAACTGGTTGCGCGCACCCAGGCATGCGCCCGAGGTTATGAGTGAAATTGAGCGCACTGTGCGCGACGCGGCGCCATTTCCGGCGCCAGTGAATATGGGTAAGGTCACCTACACCGACACATGGCTGTGGCATAAGAGTGGCAACTTTCAGCTTGACACCCTGACTGAGGGTCAGAATTAGATGGCGTGGGGATTGTGTTCACGCCCCAACGGAAACTGCGCAAAATTCGACTAATCTCGGTACATGAGACAAGATGTGTTTTGAAGCAGGCAGATGTTAGGGATGTGGAAATTATAAAAGTACCGTTTTAGGATGGATAGTTATGTCCCACAA
>CAYHDD010000393.1:0-3935 GCA_964355195.1 uncultured Rhodoferax sp.
CACCACCGCATAGCCGAGGTATCCGTGCTCGGTCAGGCTCAGATCGGTTTGCACCTCATGCATGCGCTGCGTCCAGAAATTGGAAACCGGGTTCTCGGTGCCATCCACCACACCGCTCTCCAGTGCGCGCCGGGTCTCGCTGAAGGCCAGGTTGACTGGTTGCGCTCCGAGCGCGCGCATCTGCGCGGCAATCACGCGCGAGGCCTGCACACGCATGCGCAGGCCCGCAAAATCTGCCGGCGCCAACAGCGGCCGGTTGGCACTCATCTGCTTGAAGCCGTTGTCAAAATAGCCAACCCGGTCAAGCCCTGATGGCTCAGGCGCTGCAACAGGCGCTGCCCTAGCGGCCCCTGAGTGATGCGTCGGACATCGGCGACTTGTCCAAACAGAAAGGGCAGATCAAACAGCTCGAACTCGGGAAAGCCGAGGCGACCGAATTTGGACAGGGACGGCGCCAGCATGTCCACCGCACCGAGCTGTAGCGCCTGGATCTCGTCGTCGTCGCCGTAGAGCTGGGCGTCGGGGTAGATCAGCACCTGGATGCGTTCGGCGGAACGCTGTTCCACCAACTGTTTGAAGCGTTTGGCCGCCAGACCCTTGGGCGTTTCCTCAGCCACCACGTGTGAAAAGCGCATCGTGACCGGCTTGCCCGCAGCCGCGTGCGCCGACTGGTGTGCGAGCGAGCAAGACAGGGCGCAGGCCGTCATGCCTTGCAGCCATTGGCGGCGATCCGTAGGGGCAAACAAGTCAGACGCTGGCATGCTGGCTATTATGCGAAGACCTGATCGAAAAGCCATAGTGAAAACCCAACCCTCGCCAGCAGAACAAGCGCTCGACTTTGCCTTGTTGCAACAAACCATGCCGGGGCATGCCAGCCGCAACCGGCGCGCTCTGTTGTGGTTGCTTGGCTTGCTTCTGCTGCTGCTGGGCTCGGTCATCGTGCTGGTGCTCTACCTCAGTACCTTCGAAGCTGACGAGGAAGCGCGCGTGCGCTCGGCCAACTCGCAGTGGCTGGAACAGAGTGTGCAGTTTCATTTCCGCCGACTGGAAGACGACCTGCTGTTGCGGGCGCGCCAGGCGGTGCTCGGCGCGAGCAACGGCAGCGCGAGCAAAGCGCAGGGCGGCTTGCTGTCACGCGAGCCGGGTGTCGTGCTGGCCCATGGCTGGCACACCGCAGAACCCAGACAGGTGGCGTGGGCCGCTGGCAAGCGCTGGCAGGATGACTGGTCCGCGCACGCCACCAATGGGCAGGCGCTAGGCATCCTGGAGGACACCACGCGCGGCCTGAGGCGCGCGGCCTACGCCGGCTTGATGCTGCGCTCAGACGCTGCGCCGACCGACGTTGTCTGGCTGGCCGTGCCCTTCTTCGACCGCGGGCAGTTTGTCGGCAACTACCTCGCCGCCGTGTCCTTGCATCGCGCAATTGCCGCCTTGGTGCCGACCTGGTTCGCACAGGAGCACGCGGTGCGTCTGGTGACGGACGAGATTGGGGCAGCGCCCGCCGAACCCGGCAGCGACAAGGCCTACCGTGCTTCGATGAACCTGAGCGGCACCGACCTCTTTCTTGAAGTGACGCCGCTGCGCGTCCAGCCTGCCACGGTGCCGCGCATCTTCTTCCTGGTCGCCCTGCTGTTTCTCTCGGGCATGCTCGTCAGTCTGTGGGCGCTGCGGCGCGACTTCGTCAAACGCCAGCAGGTGCAAGCGCTGTTTCAGACCCAGGTGGCCTTGCGCACAGCGATGGAAAACTCGGTCACCACCGGCTTGCGCGCCTGGGACCGCAGCGGAAAGATTCTCTACGTCAACGAGTCGTTTTGCAAGCTGGTCGGCTATGCGGCGACGGAGTTGGTGGGCAAGCCGATACCGCTGCCCTACTGGCCTGCGGAGCAGGCCGACGAGCTGCATCTGGTGCACCGCGGCATCATTGCGCAAGGCACGCACGAGGAAGGCGTTGAGCTTCAATTTCAACACCGTGACGGCCACCTGGTGGACGTGCTGATTCATGAATCGCCCCTGAACACCGCCAATGGCGATCAAATCGGCTGGATGAGTTCGGTGCTCGACATCAGCGAACGCAAGCGTGCCGAACGTTTGGCAGCGCGCCAGCAAGAGCGGCTTGAGGCCTCGGGGCGCCTGGTGGCGGTGGGCGAGGTGGCGTCAACCCTGGCACACGAACTGAACCAGCCGCTGGGTGCACTCAGCAGCTTCGCCAACGGTCTGCTCAACCGCCTGCGCGGTGGACGTATTTCTCTGGAGGAAGTGCTGCCGGTGGCCGAGCGCATGGAGCGGCTGGCCGACAAGGCCGGGCGCATCATCCAGCGCGTGAACGCCTTCGCCCGGCGGCGTGAGATGTCGCG
This sequence comes from uncultured Rhodoferax sp., assembly GCA_964355195.1. GTDB lineage: Bacteria > Pseudomonadota > Gammaproteobacteria > Burkholderiales > Burkholderiaceae_C > Rhodoferax. The sequence continues at coordinate 2,355 of CAYHDD010000393.1, forward strand.
CCAGCGGCTCGATCTGGTGGACTTCCTGCGCGCCATCGTCAGCCAGCACGCTTTGCAGCGCCAGCCCGGCATTGAGTTGGTGTTGGGTGCCGAGCCGGTATGGGTAGAGGCCGACGCCTTGCTGCTGGAGCACGCGGTGCGCAACGTGCTGGCCAACGCCCTGCACTGGGCACCGCAAGCGGGTCGCTCGCTGCGCGTGCAACTGCGCATTGAGGTCGCCGAGGCGATGGCCGGGATCGTCATCAGCGACAGCGGTCCCGGCGTCAGCGAGGAGCACAAGGAGCAGATCTTCGCCGCCTTCTTCAGTGCTTCGGCCGACGGCATGGGCATGGGCCTGGCGATTTGCCGCTCGGTGCTGGAAGCGCATCACGGGCGCATCGACGTCGCCAGCGACCCCCTTTTGGGCGGCGCTCAGTTCACGCTCTGGCTGCCACTCTCGCTGGAGCCGTCGCTCTCATCACACGCACAGGAACATCAGGCATGACTTACGCCATTCACATCGTTGACGATGACGCCGATTTTCGTGACGGCCTGGCCTGGCTTTTTGACTCGCGCGGCCACCAGGTCCAAAGCTGGTCGGGCGGCGATGTCTTCCTGGGCGCCGTGCGCGCCAGCCTGCCGCATTGGGGGCAGGCTGTGGTGCTGCTGGACATCCGCATGGAGCCGCTCTCGGGTCTGAGCACCTTCGAGGAACTCAAGACCTTGGGTTGCCCCTGGCCGGTCCTGTTTCTGACCGGTCACGGTGACGTCAGCATGGCGGTGGCGGCGGTCAAAAACGGCGCCTGGGACTTTCTGGAGAAGCCGTTTCAGAACAACGTGCTGGTTGACAAGGTCGAGCAGGCGCTGTTGGCGGCCTCGACCCTGAGCGACGAGCAGCAACAGGCGCATCGTCTGCGCCGGGCCCTGGCGAGCCTGAGCCAGCGCGAGCGCGAAGTGCTGGACGAGCTGATCAAGGGGCACTACAACAAGACCATTGCGGACCACCTCGGCATCACGGCGCGCACGGTGGAGTTTCACCGTGCCAATATTTTCAGAAAGATGGAAGTCGATTCAGCGATTGCGCTGGCGCACAAGCTGGGGCGCTACGAGAGTTGAGGTGTTCAGGGTTTGTGCAGCTTGAACACCGCTTTGCGCTCGCCGACCTGTAGGCCACGCACGTTGATGATGGCTTGCGCGCGCCAGGGCGCCAGCTCGGCACGTTGGACGTCGTCGAGCCAGCCGAGCTGTTCCAGCACTTCCACGCTGGCGGCAAACAGGGCATCCTTGTTGGCGTCGATGATCTTCATGGCAAAGGCCTCGCCCCGGCTCTTGCTGCCCAGCACCTGCACGCCATCGGCGCCGACTTTGCTGACCCAGTCGCCGCGCCCGGCGCGCATGAAGGCGAGGTCGTTGCGGCCCGTGCCCGAAACCAGGTCCGGGTGCGCCGTCATGGCGTCACCCAGCACCTGAAAACTCTCGCCAAATTCGCTGTCCTGCAGCCCGCTGGCAAGGCGTGCGTAGCCATAGGCCAAGCTGGACAGTGGCATGGCGTAGTTGGGCGCCGAGCAGCCGTCGATGCCCATCTTGAAATCGTCGGCGTCC
>CAYHDD010000394.1:0-3922 GCA_964355195.1 uncultured Rhodoferax sp.
CTTTGCTTACTTTCTCTTGGCGAAGCAAGAGAAAGTGAGTCGGGCGCCGGGCCGAGACCCGGCTGACAACCAATAACAACTCAATCATTCAAAGCCAACCAACCAAAGCCAACGACCCAAAGCCAAGAAGGACGATTGGCCGGCGCGCCCAGTTAAACGTGCAGCGCGTGCCCCAGCGCCCGCAGCGCTGCTTCCTGCACCGCTTCACCCAAAGTCGGGTGGGCATGGATGGTAGCTGCCACGTCTTCCAGACAGGCGCCCATCTCCAGCGACTGGGCGAAAGCTGTACTCAGTTCCGAGACGCCGACGCCGACAGCCTGCCAGCCGACGATCAAGTGGTTGTCGCGGCGGGCCACCACGCGCACAAAGCCGTCCGCCGCTTCCAGTGTCATGGCGCGCCCGTTGGCAGCAAAGGGAAAGCTGGCGTGGATGCAGTCCAGGTCGGCCCTGGCCGCTTCAGCGGGGCTGAGTCCGGCCACCACCAGTTCGGGGTCGGTGTAACAGACGGCGGCAATCGCGGCCGGGCAGAAGTGGCGTCGCTTGCCGGAGATGATTTCGGCCACCATTTCGCCCTGCGCCATGGCTCGGTGTGCCAGCATGGGCTCGCCCGTCAGATCTCCAATTGCCCAGACGTTTCGCATTGAGGTTTGGCACTGGTCATTCACTTTGACGGCGCGCCCCTTCATCTCCAGCATCAAACCTTCCAGACCCCAGCCGTGTGTGTTGGGCACGCGGCCAATCGCTACCAGCACCTGCTCGGCGGCCAGCGTGCTGGCATGCCCGGTTGCGTCGAGCACGCGTACGCCGTCGCCAGCGCTGCTCAGCCCCTGCACCTGGCAGCCCAGATGCACTTGCACGCCCAGCTTGCGCAGCGAAGTCGTGACCGGCTTGGTGAGTTCTTCGTCGTAGAGCGGCAAGATGCGGTCTTGGGCCTCCACCACGGTGACGTCGGAACCCAGCTTGCGATAGACCAGGCCCAGCTCCAGGCCGATATAGCCGGCGCCGACCACCAGCAGGGTCTTGGGCACGCTGTCGGGCGACAGTGCTTGCCGCGACGAAATGACCTTGCCGCCAAACGGCATGCCCGGCAGGCCCAACTCGAACGAGCCGGTTGCCAGCAGCAGGTGTTCGCACTGGATGCGTGTCGGCTCCGCGTCGCCCTTGCCCAGATCCACGTCGACAGTCTTGCCGTCCACGATGTGCGCCCAGCCCTTGACGACCTTGACGCCGTGCTTTTTGAGCAGGGCGCCGACGCCACCGGTCAGGCGCGCCACGATGCCGTCTTTCCAGCGCACCGTTTGCGCCACATCGATACGGGCCTTGTCCACATGGATTCCGAGCGTGCTGTCGCCCATGAAGTGGTGCGCCTGGTGGTAGGCATCGGCCGCATGGATCAGCGCCTTGGACGGGATGCAGCCGATGTTCAGGCAGGTGCCGCCCAGGTGATCGCCCTCCACCAGCGTGGTGGCAATGCCCAGTTGAGCGGCGCGAATCGCGGCGACATAGCCGCCGGGACCGCCGCCAATGATCAGCAGTTTGGTTTGTAATGCATCCATTGCTTACTCCACGAACAAGGTGGCTGGAGACTCCAGGTAGCCCCGCAGCAGTTGGACAAACTCGGCGCCGTGCATGCCATCGACGACGCGGTGATCGAAGGATGACGACAGATTCATCATCTTGCGCACCACGATTGCGCCGGAGCGCACCATGGGGCGCTCCACCATCCGGTTGACTCCGACGATGGCCACTTCCGGGTGATTGATCACGGGCGTGCTGACGATGCCGCCGAGTGCGCCCAGACTGGTGATGGTGATGGTTGAACCGCTGAGTTCCTCGCGCGTCGCTTTGCCGCTGCGCGCGGCCTCGCTCAGACGCGTCACTTCGGCCGCGGCATGCCAGACGTCGAGCGTCTCGGCGTGGCGCATCACAGGCACCATCAGGCCACCTTCGGACTGCGTGGCGATGCCCATGTGGACCGCCTCAAAACGCGTGACCAGGGCCGCCTCATCGTCGTAGCGTGCGTTGATCTGCGGGAACTGGCGCACCGCCAGGACGATGGCGCGCACCAGGAAGGGCAACAGGGTCAGGCGCGCGCGCTGCCCGGCGTACTGGGTGTTGAGCTTGCCGCGCAAGTCGTCCAGCTCGGTCACGTCTACTTCCTCGACATAGGTGAAATGCGGTATGCGGCGCTTGGCCTCCTGCATTTTTTGCGCAATCTTGCGGCGCAGGCCGATCACCGGCACAGCCTCCTCGGCGTGGCGCTGGCGGTAACGCTGGTCGCTGGCCGGTGCAGCCTGTATTTGCCCAATGCGTGCGGCGTAGGCATCCAGGTCCTGCGCCGTAATGCGTCCGGCCGGGCCGCTTCCCGACACAAAGCGCAGTTCGATGCCGGCGTCCCAGGCGCGTTGGCGCAGCGCGGGAGAGGCAATCGGTTTGTCGCCCGGCTGGCGTGCGTGCGCAGCCGCGTTGCTGGGCCGCGTTGGCTTTGCGTCGGTGGGGGCGGCGGGGGCGGCAACCAGCGCAACCGGGGTCGTCGAGGTCGCCTTGGGTGCGGCCGCAGAGGCAGCCCTAGCGGCTACGTGAGCGTGTAGTGCGCCATCCGCGGTATCGACCCTGCCGAGGCCTTCGACTTCGATGCGAATCAGCTCGGAGCCGACCGCCATCACCTGACCCACCGCGCCGCCCAGCGCCAGCACCGTACCGGCGACTGCCGACGGAACCTCGACCGTCGCTTTGTCGGTCATCACGTCGGCCAGCAACTGGTCGGCCGTGACGACATCGCCTACTTTGACATGCCAGGCGACCAGTTCCACCTCGGCAATGCCTTCGCCGATGTCCGGCATTTTGATTGTGTGAATACCCATCATGCCTCCAGCGTGCGTTTGAGAGCGGCACCAACCCGCGTCGGTCCCGGAAAATAGTCCCACTCCTGGGCGTGCGGGTAGGGTGTGTCCCAGCCGGTGACACGCTCGATGGGCGCCTCCAGGTGGTAGAAGCAATGCTCCTGGATCAATGACACCAGTTCTGCGCCGAAGCCGCAGGTGCGCGTCGCCTCATGCAACACAACGCAGCGCCCGGTCTTCTTGACCGACGCAACGATGGTGTCCAGATCGAGCGGCCAGATGCTGCGCAAGTCGATAATTTCGGCATCGATGCCGGTCTCGACGGCCGCCGCGTCGGCCACAAAGACCATGGTGCCGTAGGTCAACACGGTCAGGGCCTTGCCGGGCCTGAAGATCGAGGCGGTGTCGAGTGGAACCGTGTAGTAGCCCTCGGGCACCGCACCCATCGGGTGTTTCGACCAGGGCACGACTGGCCGTTCGTGGTGACCATCGAAGGGCCCGTTGTAGAGGCGCTTGGGCTCCAGAAAGATCACGGGGTCGTCGTTCTCGATCGATGCGATCAGCAGGCCTTTGGCGTCATAGGGGTTGGACGGCATCACGGTGCGTAAGCCGCAGACCTGGGTGAACATGGCCTCCGGACTCTGGCTGTGGGTTTGGCCACCGTAGATGCCGCCGCCGCAGGGCATGCGGATGGTGATGGGGGCACTGAAGTCTCCCGCCGAACGGTAGCGCAGGCGCGCCGCTTCCGAGATGATCTGGTCGCTGGCCGGGTAGACGTAGTCGGCGAACTGAATCTCAACCACCGGACGCAGCCCGTAGGCACCCATGCCGACTGCGGTGCCGACGATCCCGCCCTCGGAGATCGGGGCGTCGAAGACGCGCGATTTGCCGTACTTCTTTTGCAGGCCTTCTGTGCAGCGAAAGACGCCGCCAAAATAGCCCACGTCCTGGCCGTAAATGACGACGTTGGGGTCGCGTTCCAGCATGACGTCCATGGCCGAGCGCAGCGCCTGGATCATCGTCATCTGTGCTGTGTTCGTGGTATTTTGGTCTTGCATGTTCAGACTCCCAGTTGCTGG
>CAYHDD010000395.1:0-3919 GCA_964355195.1 uncultured Rhodoferax sp.
CAGCACCGAGGTCTGGTTCATCAGGCGCATGGCGTGCGTGATGCCGTCGTGCTGCTGCATGATCTTCTTGAACGTGGCGCGGTTGACCGGGTCATGGCGAAACTTGCCGTCCATCAGCTTGCGGGCATTGAAGAGCGCGCGCAGTGTCCTTGCGGAAAATCCCTTGACGCCACGGGTAGTTTGGTAGATCAGGAATGTTTCCAGAATCGCGTGCGGCTCGCGCTCGTACAGGTCGTCGGTTGCGACTTCGACCATACCAGCCTTGTCGAAAAAGCGCTCGTTGATCGGACGTGGCAGGTGGGACGAGGGGTTGAGCCGCTCCTGGATGTTGAGCAGCAGGATCTGGTTGAGTTGGGTGACCGCCTTGGCGGTCCAGTAGTAGCGCCGCATCAAGGCTTCGCTGGAGCGCAGTGATACCTGATCCTGGTAGCCAAATGCGGTGGCGACGGCGGTCTGCATGTCAAAGACCAGCCGGTCCTCGCGCCGCTCTGCGATCAAATGCAGGCGCGCCCGAATCAGTCGCAGCAAGGCTTCATTGTGCTTGATCTGCTGGACTTCAAAAGCGGTGGCCAATCCGTTGCGCTCCAGTGCGTCCCAGTTGGCGCCCAGCTTGGCCGCCTTGGTAACCCACAGGATGACCTGTAAATCACGCAAGCCTCCAGGCGACTCCTTGCAGTTGGGCTCCAAGGCGTAGGGCGTGTCCTCGTACTTGCTGTGGCGCTGCTGAAGTTCCAGCGTCTTGGCGACAAGAAACGCCTGCGGGTTAAGTGCGGAGGTGAACTCTTGCTGGAAGTGGGCAAACAAGGCTGCACTGCCGGTAATCAGGCGGGCTTCCAGTAGCGAGGTCTGAATTGTGACATCGTTGGCGGCGTCCTGGCCGCACTGCGCCACATTGCGCACGCTCGATCCGATCTCCAGACCGGCATCCCAGCAGTGGCTGATAAAGCTCTCGATACCTGCCTTGAGCTCGGCATCGTGTTCTGGTCTTTGCTCGTCTGGTACGAGCAGCAGCACGTCGACGTCCGAGTGCGGAAACAGTTCGTTGCGCCCGAAGCCACCGACCGCCACCAGTGCCAGATCGGCGCCAAGACCGGCTTGCTGCCAAAGATGAGTCAGCGTTGCATCGACCAGATTCGAGAGCGCACCCAGCAACGCTCGAACGCCCCGCGTCGATGCGCTGCCGTTGGTTGTCAGTGTCTGCAACAGCGCCGATTTTCGGGCTCTGAAATCGCTGCCCACTGTCGTTGGCATGTCACGGTGTTGCCGGCAGGGTCGGCATGGGGACGAAGGAGGGCGCCGGGGCACAGCCGTTGGACAGGGTCAGCACCTCGAAGCCGGACTCGGTCACGAGCACGGTGTGTTCCCACTGGGCCGACAGGGAGCGATCCTTGGTGACGATGGTCCAGCCGTCGCCGAGTTCCTTGATTTCGCGCCGACCAGCGTTGAGCATGGGTTCGATGGTGATGGTCATGCCGGCGCGCAGAGGCTCCAGCGTGCCCGGGCGTCCATAGTGCAGCACCTGGGGTTCCTCGTGGAAGCTGCGACCAATGCCGTGGCCACAAAACTCTCGAACCACGCTCAGGCCATGGTTTTCGGCAAAGTTCTGAATGGCGTAGCCGATGTCGCCCAGACAGTTGCCCGCCTTGACCTTGACAATGCCATGCCACATTGCTTCAAAAGTCAGCTGACATAAGCGCCGCGCCGCCAGCGAGACGTCGCCGACCATGAACATGCGGCTCGAGTCCCCGTGCCAGCCATCCTTGATGACCGTGACGTCGACATTGACGATATCGCCTCGCTTGAGCGGCTTGTCGTTCGGAATGCCGTGGCAGACCTGCTGGTTGATGGAGGTGCAAATCGCCTTCGGATAGGGGTTGTGGCCGGACGGTGCGTAGTTCAGCGGCGCCGAGATGGCGCCCTGAACCTGGGTCGTGTAATCGTTGGCCAGCTTGTCGAGCTCGTTGGTCGTGATGCCAGGCTGAACGAAGGGCGTCAGATAGTCCAGCAGCTCGGCTGCCAGACGGCCCGCGACCCGCATGCCTGCTATGCCCTGTGCGTCTTTGTAGGTGATCGTCATGGAGCCGGATTATCACATTCGGACCTAGCAGCCTGTCCGACAGGCTGCTAGGGACTGTTGCCCCGCGCGGTAAAATCAAAAGCCCACCCCGTCAGCCCTCTATCCAGGCCATCAAAGTGACCTTGCATATCACTCAATTCGAGGGTGCCAACGCCCTCAGCGCTTTCCGTGTTCAGCAACTTCTACCCAAGCTGCAATCCGTCTATAGCCAGGTGCTTGGCCTGTCGGCGCGGTACGTTCACCTGGTCAGTACCGAGCAGCCACCTAGCGCCGAACTAAATCAGCGTTTGGTGGCCCTGTTGAATTACGGGGAACCCTACGAGGGTCCGAACGAGGGCCTCTTGCTGGTGGTGTCGCCGCGTTTTGGCACGGTGTCGCCGTGGGCTTCCAAGGCAACCGATATTGCACACAACTGTGGTCTGGCGCTCCAGCGGGTCGAGCGCCTCGTCGAATACCGGTTACTGCTCGGATCGCAGTTTTTGGCGACACACCCACCGGGCACACCAGAACTGACGGCACTGGGCGCGCTTTTGCATGACCGTATGACCGAGAGCGTGATGCTGGAGCGTGCCAGCGCGGCGCGTCTGTTTCAAGAATTGCCGCCCGCACCGATGGTGCAGGTGGACGTTTTGCAAGGTGGGCAGACAGCGCTGGAGCAGGCCAACCAGGAGTTTGGGCTGGCGCTGGCGGCTGACGAAATTGACTACCTGGTGCAGGCCTTCAGGCAACTGCGACGCAACCCGACCGATGTCGAGTTAATGATGTTTGCGCAGGCCAACAGCGAACATTGCCGACACAAGATATTCAATGCTGATTTCACGATCGACGGTGTGGCGCAGACGCGCAGCATGTTCGGCATGATCCGCCATACGCACCAGACCCATCCCGAGCATATGCTGGTCGCCTATTCGGACAACGCTTCGGTCATGGAGGGCACACAGATCGAACGCTTTTCTGCCAACGCCAGGCTCGCCGCGGCCGGGCATGTTGGCGCCAACTGCTATCAGCGCAAGCGCGCGACGAACCATGTCCTGATGAAGGTGGAGACGCACAATCACCCGACCGCCATCTCGCCGTTCCCGGGAGCCGCTACGGGTGCCGGTGGCGAGATACGCGACGAAGGCGCCACGGGCCGCGGCTCGCGCCCCAAAGCCGGTCTGACCGGCTTTACGGTGTCCAGGATCAACTGGGATCAGTCCCCCAGCCCATTGGCCTACGGCAAGCCAGAGCACATTTGCAGCCCCTTGCAGATCATGCTGGACGGCCCGCTCGGCGGTGCCGCCTTCAACAACGAGTTCGGCCGTCCGAATTTGCTCGGCTATTTCAGGGAATACGAGCAAAGTCTGCATTACCGGTTGCTCACAAAGGGCACTGCCGGGCTGGCGCAGCAGGAGCAGCGCGGCTACCACAAGCCGATCATGATTGCCGGTGGCCTGGGTGTCATTGACGCCACGCAGACCCACAAGATTGAGTTTCCGGCTGGCAGCCTGCTGATCCAGCTCGGTGGCCCTGGTATGCGCATTGGCATGGGCGGCAGCGCCGCCAGTTCAATGGCGACCGGCGCCAACGCGGCTCAGCTCGACTTTGACTCGGTGCAGCGCGGTAACCCGGAAATTCAGCGGCGTGCCCAGGAAGTCATCAACCAATGCTGGCTACTGGGGCAGGGCGACGACGCTGCCAGTGGCAATCCGATTCTGGCGATACATGACGTTGGCGCCGGTGGCCTGTCGAACGCCTTTCCGGAGCTGACGAACGATGCTGGGCGGGGTGCCCGCTTCGATTTGCGATCGGTGCCGCTGGAAGAGTCGGGCATGGCGCCCAAAGAGATCTGGTGCAACGAGA
>CAYHDD010000396.1:0-3917 GCA_964355195.1 uncultured Rhodoferax sp.
GTGGCGGCATCGGGTGGCGGGTGGTTCTGGCTGAAGGCGCCGGGCCAGCCACCGTTGGTTTCGATGGTGGCGTCCACTTCGCTCATCAGCCCTTGCGTGGCTTCGAGCGCGGCGTAGACGCGCAACCAGTGGGTAATGTCGTCCTGGCTCAGGCTACGGCCAGCCTTGCGCCGGTCGTCCAGCCATTTATGCAGTACCTGGTAGCCGCCAATGGTGTGTTGCCACACGGCCAAGTGCACATCGGCAAAGCCGCTGGTGGCGTTGATGAAGACCTTGCCAACATCGCCTGCTATGTCGACCAAGGATTTGCCCTTGTCGCCCACCTTCTGCAAACTGAAATCATTGCCAAACCAAGCTACGACCCTTGCCGGGCGCGCACTGATGGCGAAGATTCTTGTGGCATCAGGATGCTCCAGTAAATGCCAGGCAACCAGTTGCGCGCCGAGAGCGGTCAATGATTCGAACACCGCCCGCGATCCGGGAATGGGGATGCGGGGGAAGTCAATTCGAAGGAAGCTGGCGTAGCGCTGACGGTAGGCCGGGCTGTGCAGCACGGCATAGAGGTAGTAATAGATTTTCTCTGCATTAACGGCCGCCGACGACAAGGCGGGATGCCAATGCGACCTATCGAGTTCCATTGCAGCCAGCAGCCTCAAGACAATTGATGGACTAATGTTTACGGCAGGCGCCAAAGCAGTAGCAAAGCGCCACAAGGGAAAAATGTAGGCGTTTGTCGAACTCTTACCAGAGAGAAATATCTTGTCGACCTTTTCTCGTGAAACGAAAACATGACGAAACTCGTTATCGTTAACAGCGCGAGAGCAAACCAACGCAAGGCTATTTGTATAGCCTAAATGCTGCATAACTTCAACGCGCCGAATAGTCATTACGTGTTTGTTGAACACGGACAACCGATGATCGAAAGGGCGGTAGTTAACCGTGCACAAGTCAGCTGTCCACGCAGTCGATCGCGCCCATTCGTTCGCTTTCCGAAAATTCCACTGGTTTGTTGAACAAACACGGTAGCTTTCTGAAAGGTCAGCGATGCTATTTGCGTTACGTAACGCGAGCATTTTTTTCTGAACTTCTTCCGGTGAGAAGGAAATTGCAATGTCGTCCTGCTGCGTAGCAAATCCTGTAGCCCATGCGACTTCTTTGTCAACTTCTGGGTGGCCGCTACCGAAAAAATTTGCAATAGAGGGGAGCGCGTTGTACTCTGCTTCAATCGTTACGCCTTCCTGCATTGGTCGAAAAAAATAGTTCGGACCAGTTGGAACGTGAACAACTTCATTGAAAGATCCCAGCCAATTCTGTGAGAGCCATTCGCACTTAGCTTCATAGGTTCCAAACACGTCAAGCTGTGCAGACAAACGTCTACCGGGTGGAACCAATTTTCTGGCCAAAGATACGGCAACCCCAGTCTGTATCTCAAAAACCGATTCATCCAGCTCCGCGCCGGCGTTATCGCGCTTTTGGCTGCCATGGAGGTCTATCAAAGAAATTTGATCGAATGTTTCATTTAGAGACTTGCGAAGAACGCGTGGTTGAGTGCCGTGCAAAAACCCATGTCCAGTAATGAAACCGAGTACACCGGCTCCCGTGGCTTGGAGCTTGTGCTTGGCGAGACCTAAAAATTTGATGTAGTCGTTCGATAGCGCTTGTATCTGACTTTCGACTTGGGTCAATCCTGCCTTGAAGTCTTCAATCAAGAAATCACCCCATGGATGCCTGTTCCACGACGAGACCGAATACGGCGGGTTGCCAACAATAACCGTCGGGCAGAGTGACTCTTTGACTTGATTCGCTGATGCGGCTTCATGAGCGAGCATTGGCGCCATTGCTTCAAATTGAGATTGCAGTTCATGCGCAGGCTCCAGCGCATTGGTCAAAAACACATTCACGCGCGGCCCGCCTTCAGGGAAGGTGTAACCGGTCTCAAACAGCTTGAGGCCGATCTTCATGTGGGCGATGGCGTAGGGTGCCATCATCAGCTCGAAGGCGTAGAAGCGCGGCAGCAGGTGCTGCCTGACGTAGTCCACCCAGAGCGGCTGCCACTGCGTTTTGGTCACCTTGCCAAGCTTCGCCCACTTGGCCAACATGTGGGCGTGGACCTGGGTGATGACTTCGACGATGAAAGTGCCGGTGCCGGTGGCGGGATCGAGGACTTGAACGAAAGGGGTATCGAGCCTGCAGAACTTGGGTAATTTCAGCTCTGGCCTGCGCGCCATCATCTCGCCCCAGGTGATGGTGCTGGCCAGCCCGTCTTCTATGCCGAATTCGGTTTTCAGAATCTCATCCACGCTGCGTACGATGAAATGCACCACAGGGCCGGGGGTGTAAAACACGCCACGTTTGGCCCGCATTTTCTTGTCGTAGGCCTTGAGGAAGTCCTCATAGAAGTGGATGACGGGGTCGTCGCCCGGCTTGTCTTTGTTGAAGGCGCGTAGCACGGCGTCCATCGGCACATCGCGCAGGGTGGTGACGACTTCATTGATGCCCAGCTCGTCAAAGTCAACGCGCTTGCTCTTTTTGCGGTCCCGACCGGCCGCGTTCAAGAAGTCCGCCAACAGTTCTTTCAAAAACGGATTGGTGCTGGGCACCATTTGCGAAATGTCATCAGCCACCAGTGCGCCGCTGGAGCGGCTGGCACGGGCGGTGAACAAACCATAGGTGATGGTCTGCGCGAACATGTCGGCAAAGCCATCGGCCGTGAGGTCGGCAATCAGGTTTTCTTTGAAGGCTTTGTGTAACTGACTCAAATGGCCCTTATCGCTCTCCAGTTCCAACACGTCATTGACGCGGCTTCGGATGCGTTTGGCCAGCACGGCCAGCGCCAAGGCCAGTGACTTGCTGTCGTTGATAACCTGCCGGTATTTGAGGCTGAAGGCGCTGGCCCACTGGGTGCGCCAGGCGTCCTGGTCAATCTTGGTGGCGGTCTTCAGCGGCCAGCGCAGCTTCTCTCGCAGTGTTTTGGCGACGTAACCAATCTCAAGTGCGGTGTCGGCCTCGTCCCAGCCCAGCACACGCAGGGTGGGCAAGTCGCCCAATTCGGACTCGTCGGTGAAGTGGGCCAAGGCAATCTCTCGCGAGCTGGCTTCGCCAAAGCTGGAGATAAACAGCAGGTCACGCGCTAGCCAAGTCTGGTGGCCACCGCCAGTGACGCGGCGCTTGACGGCCAGGCCGTTGAGCACGCGGCGCAGCACCACAATGGGCAGTTGCCCCTTGTCAAAGTCCACAAAGAAAATACCCCAAGGCTGGCCTGTAACCAAGGGGCGCAGTTGCTTGATGGAGTGAATGGCGATTTGGTGCTCGGCCTTGAGGTTGAGTTCCTCGGGCTGCCAGTCAAACACTGCTTCCTCCCAATCGTCCACATGAATTGGCCAACCAAGTTCTTCTGCCAGGTATTTGACGAGGGCGGGGATGGTGTGGATCTGGCGAAGTTTTTCGGCTTGAGGGTCAGATAGCTGTTTGGGTGCGGTTGCCATTCGGGGTTGCCTCTCTGTGCTCTTGTTGAATTTTTATAGTGGAATCGCGGTCAGTTCAGTTCCATCCAGGCAATAAGCTGCGGCGCTACTCCCACGGGAGCTTGCACCTGGCGGAAGTAGCCGTTTTTCAAATGCTTTTCGACCTTGGCGCGCGTCTCAGACAGGGTTGTCTGGGCGATCTGGCAGCGCCTTGGCGTTGCGGGCTCGCAGTGAATGAGTGCGTCAATAGCGGCCGCGTCGTCGAGCACCTTGCCGGATTGCAAATCAAGCAACAGCCACTCCGTGCGGCCGGCGGTAACCGTCCATGCGTCAGCCTCGGTGGCCGTATCCGTCACAGTGTTGTCTTTGCCGGGCAGACCGAAGCAAAAGAAGACGGCTCGCACGCCATCTTGCAGGTGCGCCTTGCCGCTGAACACGCGGCCGGGTAGCGCT
>CAYHDD010000397.1:0-3909 GCA_964355195.1 uncultured Rhodoferax sp.
TTGGAAATGTCGACCGAATCACTGATTCCGTTTCCGTTGCAGTCGACCAGCACCTGCGGTGGATTTTTGTCGCTCAGCGTGCCCGTCAGTTTGCCGATCATTTATTGCCTATCATGGAGGTTCACTTTGCGGAATTATCAACTTGATTCTCAGACACCTCTTTTCCCCGCCCAACAACACCCGGTTGACGCATATGTGCGGTCCCATGGACGAGCACCTGCGCACCATCGAGGTCGGCTTGCAAGTCAAGATCGCGCACCGCCACGAACAGTTCAAGGTGGACGGCACCAAAGCCAATGCCAAGCGTGGCATGGAGATGCTGCAAGCACTGTACGAGATCGCAGCGCGCCCGATCGACAGCGCCACCGTGCAGTTGATGCTGACCGGTGATGCCAGCATGAACGAGGTGGACGCACCCGGGCTCAAGACCAAGCGCAGCGATCTCAAGCCGCGCACCGTCAACCAGGCTTTGTACCTGGACAACATCGCCGCCAATGACATTACTTTTGGCATCGGCCCGGCTGGCACCGGCAAGACTTACCTCGCCGTCGCGATGGCGGTTGACGCCTTGCAGCGCAGCACGGTGCAGCGCATTGTGCTGACGCGCCCGGCGGTCGAGGCGGGTGAGCGACTCGGCTATTTGCCAGGCGACCTGGCGCAGAAGATCGACCCCTACCTGCGGCCCCTGTATGACGCGCTGTACGACTTGATGGGCTTTGAGCAGGTGCAGAAGGCACTCGAACGCCAGACCATCGAAATTGCGCCGCTGGCTTTCATGCGCGGACGAACCCTCAACACGGCGTTCGTGATTCTGGACGAAGCGCAGAACACCACGCCAGAGCAGATGAAGATGTTCCTGACGCGCATCGGCTTTGGCTCGAAAGCGGTCGTGACGGGCGATGTGAGCCAGATCGACCTTCCGAAGACTCAGCTCAGCGGTCTGATCGACGCCGAGCGTGTGCTCAAGCGCGTCGACGGCATTGCCATCTGCCGTTTGACCAGCGCCGACGTCGTGCGCCACCCGCTGGTAGCGCGCATTGTTGACGCCTACGACGCCGCGCCAAAGAAGACCAGCGCGCGCACCTGAAGGTAGCCAGGACGATGCGGCACCCCCTCACACTCTCACTGCAGTTCGGCAAGTTCGAGGGCAGCGCCGAGCACCGCGCCGCCCTGCCGCGCCATAAGGTCGCTCTCTGCTTGCGGCACGCGCTGCAAAGTGCGGCCGAGATCACCGTGCGCATCGTCGGTAGCGACGAGGGTCAGGCCTTGAATCGGGATTACCGGCACAAGGACTACGCTACCAACGTGCTGACTTTCGACTACCAACAGGAGCCCACTGTCTGCGCCGATCTGGTCTTGTGTGCGCCCGTGGTGGCGCAAGAGGCCACCGCCCATGGCAAGAGCCTGCAAGCGCATTACGCGCACCTGCTGGTGCATGGTGCGCTACACGCGCAGGGCTGGGACCACGAGACCAGTGATCAGGACGCGCTGGCAATGGAGGCGCGCGAGATCGAAATTCTGGCCGGCCTCGGGTTTGCTTGCCCTTACTGAGACAGGATCCAGCCGACCAGGTTCTTGATTTCGCTGGCGTCTTTACTGGCCACCGCCTTGTGTTCTTCCTCGGTGCCGTCCTGTTGCTTGACCTTGGGTGCCTTGGTAACGGAATCGATCAGCTTGGCTTCAGCATCGGCCTTGCCTTTGTACTTTTCGGCGATCTTCTTGAACGAGGATGCCTTCTTGTCTTTGTCGATGGCGTGGCATTTCAGGCAGTCGCTCTTTTTTGCCAGGGCCGAAGCAGCATCCGCGTTCACTGCGGCATAGCTGCTAGCGCAGAAGGTGGTGGCACAACTCAGGATCGAGAGTGCAAGAAGTTTTTGAACGGTTGAGAGTTTCATAGCGAAGTTTTCCTTCAGGGTTCGGTCGATTTCAAACCATCGGATAAGAACACCGACAGCAGGCTGCCATTGAGCATGCCAGCCCGAAGACCGCCCTTTATTTTGCGCGCGCCACCGCTATTTACGAGCCCCACTTGAAGGGTCTCTGATCTGCATCAAAGGGCGCCGTGCACGGTGTGAAGCAGCGACGGGACACCGCCCAGGCGCCCACAAAAAATATGCCCGGAGCATTGGTGCGCTGAGCCTTGATATTGCTGGGGAAAGTGCGTTGACTCCGGACTTTCTGTACAACAATTATGTACTTGGGTCGACAAGTTCGGCCGCAGAAGAACCCGGATGCAAGGTCGGCAACTCAAGCTAAGTCATTGACAACCATGGGGATTCCGAAAGTCCACCGAGACGTGGCACAAGGATTGCTAGATCTCTATCGCAACACCCTGAAAACAGAGGTAGACCCAATGAACCAAGCAACCAACATTCTGGTCGTCGACGATGAAGAAGTCGTTCGCATGAGCTACCTCAGAGCTTTGTCAGGCACCTCCTGCAAGGTCGAGCAGGTGCGCAATGGCGCCGATGCTTTGCAGCTGATGAAGCAGCGCCCGTTTGACGTCATCTTGCTCGACCAGCGCATGCCAGGCATGGACGGCATGTCGGTCCTGAAGGTCATCAAGGAGCAGTGGCCTGAGAGCGAAGTGATCATGATCACTGGCTACCCCGCCGTGGAATCGGCCAAGCAGGCGGTGACGTTGGGAGCCTATGACTATCTGGCCAAGCCGATCGGGCCTGACGCTGTGGTCGATGCGGCCAATGGCGCCATGCAGCACAAGCGCTGGGCGTTGCGGCGCGAGCAAACGGCGTGCCACAGTCTAGCCAACCAAGTTTAGGAATTGTTTCGATTGAATCGTTTTACTGAAGGAGAAAAACATGAGTGCACTGCGTAAAGTACTGGTTGTCGATGATGACGCTATCGTCGGCAAGAGTTTCAACCGCGTCCTGTCGGAAAAGAAGGGCTACGTTGTCACCACTGTCGAGAATGCCCATGAGGCTTTGAAGCAGATACGTGAGCAGTCTTTTGATGTGGTCTTTACCGACATCAAGATGCCCGGCATGGACGGCGTCGAGTTGGCTGAACGCGTCAAGGCTACCCATCCCTGGACCCCGGTGGTCATCATCACCGGCTATGGCACCACGGAGAATGAGGCCAGGGCCAAGGCAGCAGGAGTTTCGGAGTTCGTGCGCAAGCCCCTGTCGCCCGAGATGATCGAAGATAGCGCTGCTCATGCGCTGCGCGAGAGCGCGGCCGTTGTCGCTCGAATGGTCCAGGAAAACGCCACCAGTGCAACTCCGCAACTGTCCGCCACCCCGGCGCCACAGGAAAGCCGGATCAAAAACATTGCGCTGTTTCTCGCAGCTCCCTTTATCGGACTGGTCTATGCCGTAACGCTGCCTTTGGTGGGCTTTGTGATGCTCGCACGGGTTGCCGGACAGGCCTGGAAGGCCCGGTCAGACACGTAGCGCATTGAGCCAAATCAGAATTTGGACAATCAACTCTGCCCAGGGCAAGGCAACTGGTCAGACAATCGGCCGGTGATGACTCCTGCCGTAGGGACGTCAATTCAAGAGGACCTCGTATGAGAAGCTCCAGCCAACCGGGTAACAGTGCTCTGTCAACGCGATCATGGGACACCATGCTGGCAGTCGCGTTGGCGTGCCTCCTGTCGTTCTTTGTATTTGCAGCACATGCGGGCGACGGTGATCTCTCGAAAGAGGATAAAGCCTGCCTGGCCTGCCATGACAAAGAGCGCATGACCAAATCCCTCGGGAACGGTGAGGTACTTTCTTTGAGCATTTCTACCCAGGGCTACCTGGAGTCGATGCACAAGGGAACGAGTTGTGAAGACTGTCATTCCAACATCGAAGCCAAGACGCATGGCAAGCTTGAAAAACCGGTAGCCAGCAAGCGCGACTTCTCTTTGAGCATGCATGATGCCACCATGGCCGGACTTACCGCCAT
>CAYHDD010000398.1:0-3904 GCA_964355195.1 uncultured Rhodoferax sp.
AGATGACCGGCCTGTTCACCTGGATCGCCCTGCTGATGGGCGCCGTCATCAACTTCGGCGTGGTCTACAACTCGGCCCGCATCGCCCTCGCCGAACGTGGACGCGAGCTGGCCAGCCTGCGCGTGCTGGGCTTCACGCAGGGCGAGGTCAGCTACATCCTGCTCGGCGAGCAGGCGCTGCTGGTGCTGGCCTCGATACCGCTGAGTTTTGTCGTTGGCTACGGCCTGTCGTGGTTCATGGCCTACAACCTCCAGTCCGACCTGTACCGTGTGCCGGTTCACATCCCGGGTGCCGCCTACGCGCACGCGGCGCTGATTACGGTGCTGTCGGCCCTGATTTCGGCGCTGGCGGTGCGCTGGCGCATCCACCGGCTCGACCTGATCGGTGTGCTGAAGACGCGCGAGTAAAGTTTCAACTTGAGGCAAGCCCTATGAAATCGATCAAATCCTCACACAAGCTCCTCATTTGGGGCGCCGCCGCCGTGGCGCTGGCAGTGCTCGGCTGGGCCGCGCTGCGCGAGCCGGTGCAGATGGTCAGCGTAGCGGCAGTGACGCGCGGGGCGTTGGAGCAGAACTTTCTCGAAGAGGGCAAGACCCGCCTCAAGCAGCGCTTTGTCGTCAGCGCCCCGGTGGCCGGGCGCGTGCAGCGCATCACGCTACAGCCCGGCGATGCGGTGCGCGCCGGTCAGGTGCTGGCGCAGATCGAGCCGCTCAGCAGCAGCCTGCTCGACCCCCGGGCGCGCAGCCAGGCTCGCGCCGAAGTGGCGGCCAGCGAGAGCGCCCTGCAAGCGACGCGTCAGCGCACCGAGGCCGCACAGGCCGCCAGCGCCGTGGCGCAAAAGGAACTGCAACGCCTCACCGCCCTGGCCGACAGCGGCATGCTGTCGCCCACTGCACTCGACCAAAGCCGCTTGCAGGCGGCGAGCACCGCCGCAGCGCTCGCCGGCGCACGCGCCGACGCCCAGGGTGCCCAGCAGCGCTTGCTGGGCGCTCAGGCCCTGCTCAGCGACGAGGGCCAGGCCGGCCGGGGCAAGCTGCTGCAAGTCACCGCGCCGGTGGCCGGCGTGGTGCTGAGGCGTGCTGTCGAAAGCGCCACGCCGGTCGCGCTGGGCCAGGTGCTGCTGGAGATCGGCAACCCGCAGGCGCTGGAGATTGAAGTCGAAGTGCTGTCCAGCGACGCCGTGCGCCTGAGTCGCGGCCAAGCCGCGCGCGTGCTGCGATGGGGCGGCACGGGTGTGCTGGCGGCCAGCGTCACGCGGGTCGAACCGGGCGCCTTCACCAAGGTGTCGGCACTTGGCGTGGAAGAGCAGCGCACGCGCGTGATTCTTGACCTGAGTACGGCACCGCAACAATGGGCGGCGCTTGGCGACGGCTACCGGGTCGAAGTCGAATTCATTTTGCGGCAAGAGAAAGACGTGCTGCAAATCCCCAGCAACGCCCTCTTCCGCCACGCCGACGGCTGGGCCGTCTATCGCGTTGAGGACGGTGTGGCCCGACGCACACCGCTGCAACTTGGTCTGCGTTCGGCCACCGCCGCGCAGGTAATCGGTGGTCTGCAAGCCGGCCAAAGCGTGATCGTGCAACCCGATGACCGCATCAAGGACGGCACCCGTGTGAAGGCGATGAATTGAGCGTGGCGCTGAGGGCTATCATTGCCCGCTTGTTTGGGAGAAGTGTTCGGTGCGATCAGTTCAATTTTTCGCGCGGCGGCTGCTGGTGGGCGTGATGCTGGGTTGGATAGTGGGTACCAGTGTCGCCCAACCCTTGCCAGCGGATGACCCCTATCTGTGGCTGGAAGAAGTCCAGGGCGACAAGGCCCTCGCCTGGGCACGCGAGCGCAACGCCGCAAGCCAGGCGGTTCTGGAAGCGGTGCCGGTGTTCCAGAGCCATCGTGACAAAGTGCGCGCGGTGCTGGACAACCGTGATCAGATTCCCTACGTCAAACGCATCGGCCCACATTTCTACAACCTCTGGCGCGACGCCGCCAGCCCGCGCGGTCTGTGGCGGCGCACGACGCTCGATGAATACCGCAAAGCCAGCCCAGCCTGGGACATTGTGCTGAACCTCGACGAGTTGGCCAGGACCGAAAGCGAGAACTGGGTATGGAGCGGCGTCAAGTGTTTGCCACCGGCTTACCGGCGCTGCCTGGTCTCGCTATCGCGCGGCGGCGCCGACGCCACGGTGGTGCGCGAGTTCGACCTCTCCAGCCGGACCTTTGTCAAGGACGGCTTTGCCGTGCCGGAGGCCAAGTCGGAAGTCGAGTGGATCGACCTCGACCGCGTCTACGTCGGAAGCGATTTCGGTCCTGGCAGCCTGACCCGCAGTGGCTACCCGCGCATCATCAAGGAATGGCGGCGTGGCACCACGCTGGCGTCGGCCAGCACCATCTTCGAGGGTCGCGACAGCGATGTTGCCGTGAGCGTCGAGGTCGATCTGACGCCAGGCTTTGAGCACACGATATTTGCGCGTGCGACCGACTTCTTCAACGAAGAACGCTTTGTGCTGAACGGTGCGGCGCTGGCCAAGCTCGACCTGCCCAGCGACGCCACGCTAAGCACGCGCCGGGAATGGGCCTTCGTCCTGCTCAGGAGCGACTACCGTGTGGCGGCAAGGACCTTTGGCGCCGGCTCCTTGCTGGCGGTCCACTTTGACGCCCTGCTGCGCGGCGAGCGCAATTTCGACCTCTTGTTCGAACCGACACCGACACGCTCGCTGGCGGGCAATGGCGTCAGCCTGACACGCGACCACGTCCTGCTGAACATTCTGGACAACGTCGCGGGCCGCGTCGAGGAGTTGACCCTGGTCGAGGGCAAGTGGCAGCGAGGCCAGGTCAGTACACCTTATCCCGGCACCTTGCGCGTCAGCGCTCTACATGACGCCTTCGCCAAGGACGACCCCCACGCCAACAGCTACTGGCTCAACTACGCCGACTTTCTGACGCCCGACAGCCTGTACCTGGGCCGCAGCGGCAGCGACGCGCGTGAGTTGTTCAAACGCCGGCCCAACTTTTTTGACGCCACGGGCATGCGCACCGAGCAGTTGTTTGCCAGCAGCAAAGACGGCACCCGCGTGCCCTACTTCGTGGTTTGGCCGAAGGGCGCCAAGGCTGATGGCAAGAACCCGACGCTGCTCTACGGTTACGGCGGCTTTCAGGTATCACAGCAACCGTTTTACAGCGGCACTTTTGGCGCCACCTGGTACGCGCAGGGTGGCGTGCTGGTGGTGGCCAACATCCGTGGTGGCGGCGAATTTGGCCCGGCCTGGCACAAAGCCGCCGTCAAGGCCCACAAGCAGCGCAGTTACGACGACTTCGCTGCGGTGGCAGAAGACCTGATCGCACGCAAGATCACGGTACCACAGCACCTGGGCATGCAGGGCGGCAGCAACGGTGGCCTGCTGGTGGGCGCCGTCATGTTGCAGCGTCCCGAGCTGTTTGGCGCGGTGGTTTCAAGCGTTCCCCTGCTGGACATGAAGCGCTACCACAAGCTGCTGGCGGGCAACAGCTGGATGGCCGAGTACGGTGACCCGGACAGCGTCGACGAGTGGGCCTGGATCAGTGCCTACAGCCCGTACCAAAACGTGAAGCCAGGTGTGCGCTACCCGAAGGTGCTGTTCACTACTTCGACCCGCGACGACCGCGTCCACCCCGGCCACGCGCGCAAGATGGCCGCACGCATGATCGAGCAGGGTCACGAAGTTCTGTACTACGAGAACATCGAAGGAGGCCACGGCGGTGCCGCCAACAACGCCCAGCGCGCGCACCTGCTGGCCCTGGAGAATGCCTTCTTGTGGAAGACGCTGGGAGGCAGGTGAGGACTGCGCCGCCGTAGACCGCGTACTTACTGGCCGCGCAGCGGAGTGGGCAAAGGCATCTTGAGTGCTGCCATCACGGTGCGCAGGCGGTC
>CAYHDD010000399.1:0-3899 GCA_964355195.1 uncultured Rhodoferax sp.
TGGCGGCCTTGCTGGCCATGCCGTCGGTGATCTTGGCGTTCTCGGTGTTCTGCGCGATGCTTGCGGTCATCTGCTCAATGGAAGCACTGGTTTCTTCAACCCCGGCGGCCTGTTCGCTGGAGGCTTGCGAGAGCGATTGCGAAGTTGCGCTGATTTCTGCAGCTTCGCTGGCCAAGGCCGTGGCGCAGGTATTGACCTCGGTGACGATCTCCAGGAGCTTGTCAACCATCGATTTCATCGAGTACAGCAGGCTCGATTCATCACCCGCCTTGAGCTCTATGGCCAGCGTCAGATTGCCACCGGCGACCTCGGTGGCGATCATGGTGGCATAGGTTGGCTCGCCGCCCAGTTCACGCAGCATATTGCGAATGATCCAGAGAGCCAGCAAAACGGTCAAACCGACACACAAGACCGAAAATGCCACGTAGAGCCAGGACTTCTTGAAGGCGGCCCCCGCCATGTTGTCGGCGGTTGCAAGAATGTTTTCGGAAAGGTCTTGCTCTATCTGATGCAAGGCGTCTATGCGCGCCGTTGCCTGGCTGAACCAAACCTCACCGGAGACCTCGAACTTGCCACCGGTATTTTTTTCAAAGACGATGGAACGCATTGCGGCGATGTCCCGGTGGAAGTTTTGAGTCAAAGTGCCCTGAAACGCCTTGACATCCTGCTCACGTCCATAGGTGAGGAAGACCTCAAAGTGGGTCTCCTGCTTGTACAGGCGTTCCAGAAAAGCCTGGTACTCGCGGCTGCTCATCGCGTCTGAAACAAACATTCTTGTCAGGAAAGCGCGCTCTTGGCCGGCCCACTCCTTGCCTTTGACCAGCGCAAGATAAGAGTTCATCCGGCGGCCAATCGCCTGGTCGACCTCAAGAACGGCAATGCTCGCCATCGAGGCCATCAAAACGTCGATCGTTTCGGTGTAAAAGGCGGCGGTCTGGACGCCGCTCTTCTTCAAGGCCGAGATGTCGTCTCGCGCCGACAGCACGCTCGCGAGTTTCGCTGCCGCTTGCGGCATTGACGCAATTGCAGTTGACGCCGCGAGGCGCTTGAGCTTGACCACGCTCTCGTCGGTGGCAAGTCGGCGTTTGGCCATATCGTCGGCAAATTTTTTGCCCTGCGACTGGCTGAAGCCCGAACTTGTTCCGCGCTCGACCTGCAGGTTGTGAATGACATCCCCCAGCGCGGCGGCCAGATGCATCATTTTCTCTGTTTCGTGCGCGCTCTCATAGCGTAACCATTCGGTCCTGGCGCCTATGGCGGAAAAAATTGTCAAGGCGAGCAGGGGTACCGTGACCAGCAGAAGCAGCTTGCCGATAACCGATTTGAAAATGCTCATGATTAAACCCGTTGTTATGGGTCACTGGTTGGGGTGCCCAGACCTGGGTGACTGACCATGATTGTCGGTAGCGCGCTTCGCAATCAATCGCCCGAGCAGGTGTTGTTTCAAGGCCCAATTCAGTCTTTGAAAGGCCGCCCGAAAGTTCCCGCACCGCCCCTCGGATCGTCGCCATGGCGCTTGGATTTGGAGTCACTCAGGACATCCGAGTGGCTCATAGGCACAATAATAGTCATCAATTGATGATATTATCAATGCTATAGCACAAGGAAATTGACATGCGAACCACGCTTGCACTCGATGATGATTTGCTGGCCAAGGCCAGTGCGTTGACCGGTGTTGCAGAAAAGACGGCTCTGATCCGCGAGGCCTTACGTGCCCTGATCCAGCGTGAAAGCGCCAAGCGGCTGGCACTCTTAGGCGGCACCATGCCCAGCTTGGAAGACATCCCGAGGCGTCAACTGGAACCCGTGTGATATTGGTTGACACTTCTATCTGGATCGACCACTGGCGTGCCGGTGACGAGCGTCTGACGCGATTGCTCGGTATGAGCCAAGTTTTGGTGCACAGCTTCGTGACGGGTGAGTTGGCCCTCGGAAATCTACTCCATCGCGAATCGGTGCTGACAGCGTTGCAGGATTTGCCACAGGCCACGCAGGCCACCGATGTAGAGGTGCTGCGCTTCATTACTGAACAGGGTCTTGCCGGTAGAGGCATTGGCTACATCGATGCTCATCTGCTGGCAGCCGTGTTTCTGATGCCCGGTTCCCGCCTCTGGACTCGCGACAAGCGCCTGCTTGCGGCTAGCACCCGGCTCGGCATCGCTCACACTGCCGCGCACTAGCTTCCAGCGCCCAGCTTGAAGAAGCTCATGGTCTGCTGCAACTGCTCAGCCTGGCTGCTCATCTCTTCGGCCGTGGCGGCCAGTTCTTCGGAGCTGGATGCATTCTGTTGCGTCGTCTGGCTCAGTTGGCTCACCGCCGAGTTGATTTGACCCGCACCGCTGGATTGTTCGCTCGACGCGGCCGAGATCTCCTGCACCAGGTCCGAGGTCTTGCGGATGCTCGGAACAATCGAATCGAGCAGCTTGCCCGCTTTCTCGGCCAGTTCCACACTGCTGCTGGCAACTTCACCAATCTCCTGGGCTGCGACCTGGCTGCGCTCGGCGAGTTTTCTCACCTCAGCTGCCACCACCGCAAAGCCCTTGCCGTGTTCACCCGCACGCGCCGCTTCAATGGCGGCATTCAGGGCCAGCAGGTTGGTCTGGTAGGCGATATCGTCGATGATGCCGATCTTCCTGGCGATCTGCTTCATGGCCGCGACTGTGGCGTTGACCGATTCCCCGCCTTCAGCGGCTTCCTTGGCGGCCTTGCTGGCCATCCCATCGGTGATCTTGGCGTTCTCGGTGTTCTGCGCAATGCTGGAGGTCATCTGTTCGATCGAGGCGCTGGTTTCTTCAATACCTGCGGCTTGTTCGCTGGAGGCTTGTGACAGCGTTTGTGCCGTCGCGCTGACTTCTTCAGCTGCGCTGGCCAGCGCCTGGGCACCGCTGTTGACATCCGACACCACATGCGAGAGCTTCTCGATCATGTCGCTCATGGCATGCAACAACTGACCGATCTCGTCTTTCGAAGTGACCTCAATTTTGACCGTCAGGTCGCCCGTAGAGAGGCGATTGGAGACATCAACCGCTTGCCGCAGCCGCCGGGTCATCGAGGTCGTGATCAGGCGAATCACCAAAAACAAAACGACCTGCAGGATGCCTTGACCGATCCATAACAAGGTGTGGAGCCTTCGGATGTCGGCCAGTTCGTCCCTGATGTCCACCGTCGCACTGACCAGTCCCAACACCGTGCCTTCATCCACGCCATGACAGCCCAGGCACTTGGAAGCGCGAAATTCCTTCTGCGCAATGGACGGCAGCACCGCGCGCAGAGAAGCCTCGCCGTTCGCCCCGAAGCTTGTTCTGAACTCCGGCTTGCCGCTGGCAAGGACGGTGCGGTCCACGTCATCAACCGGAGCCTCGTGCGGCAAACCTTCGCCAAACTCGTCGTTGGTCCCTTTGGCGCGGACTACCCGCAGCTCCAGGAGCCCCTCCGATACGCCCAACCTTTTCTTGAACAGCGTCCGGCTCTTGGCATCACTGATGGCATCCTTTCCGCCAATTTCGATCTCCATCATGGTATTCATGCCATTGATGACGCTGTCTGCCACCGCAATCGCGCGTTGTTCAGCGGCTTTCAAGCCTTGAAGCTCAAACTGCTTGGAGAACCATTGCTGTGCCGACAGAAGAATGACGATCAGAAAGCCCTGAATCAGAATCTGCAATTTGAGCTGGATGCCGATTCGGCTCCACCAACTTGAAACCGAAGCCATGTGTGCGTCTCCGTCGTGAATCGTCTGAGCGTATTGCCTGTCCCGTCCTAAGCTGCCACCAACAACTGCGGATGCTCTGAGAGCTCTGCCAGTGCCCCCAGGTCCTCAACCGAGAGCACCTGATTGACATTGAGCAGAATGACGAACTTGCCGTTCACCTTGGCCAGACCCTCAATGAAGTCGGTGC
>CAYHDD010000400.1:0-2549 GCA_964355195.1 uncultured Rhodoferax sp.
CCGCATTGGTGTTGGCCGTATCAGTCAGGGCACCATTCGACCGATGATGGACGTGGTCGTGATGGAAGGTCTCGACGGCAAACCGGTCAAAGGGCGGATCAATCAGGTCTTGACCTTCGAAGGTTTGGAACGCATGCAGACCACCGAAGCCGGCCCCGGTGAAATCGTACTCATTAACGGTATCAGCGAGGTAGGCATCGGCGTCACCATTACCGATCCGATCCAACCGATGCCGCTACCCATGCTCAAGGTCGACGAACCGACCCTGACCATGAACTTCTGCGTCAACACGAGCCCTCTGGCCGGACGTGACGGCAAGTACGTGACGAGCCGTCAGATCTGGGATCGTTTGCAAAAAGAGCTGCAGCACAACGTCGCGTTGCGCGTCAAAGAAACGGGGGAAGAGGGCATTTTCGAGGTCATGGGACGTGGCGAACTGCACTTGACCATTTTGCTCGAGAACATGCGCCGCGAGGGTTTTGAGCTGGCGGTCAGCAAGCCGCGCGTCGTCTTGAAGGATATTGACGGTGTACGACACGAGCCCATCGAGATGGTCACTGTGGACATCGAAGAGCAGCACCAGGGTGGTGTGATGCAGGCTTTGGGTGAGCGCAAAGGCGACCTCCTGAACATGGACCCCGATGGTCGCGGCCGCGTTCGCCTGGAGTACCGTATTCCGGCCCGCGGCCTGATCGGTTTTACAAATGAATTTCTCAACCTGACCCGTGGCACAGGTCTGATTTCCAACATCTTCGACCGCTACGAGGCGCACAAAGGCGACATTGGCGGGCGCAAGAACGGTGTCTTGATTTCCATGGACGCGGGTGAAATCTTCACCTATGCCCTGGGTAAACTCGACGACCGCGGTCGCATGTTCGTCAGAGCCAACGACCCGGTCTACGAAGGCATGATTGTAGGCATCCACAACCGCGACAATGATCTGGTGGTCAATGCCACGCGCACTAAACAGTTGACCAACTTCCGCGTCAGTGGCAAGGAAGACGCCATCAAGATCACGCCGCCGATCGAGTGCACGCTGGAGTACGGCGTGGAATTCATCGAAGACGACGAACTGGTTGAAATCACGCCCAAGTCAATCCGTCTGCGCAAGCGCCACTTGAAAGAGCACGAGCGCAAGCGCGCCGGGCGCGACTCGCTGTAAGCGAGCCACGGTAATTCGCATTGCCGTACACGCCAGCGAACTTGTCGACAGGGTCAACCGTGCAGTGAAACTATCCCACAATCGGGCCGTTCTGGCCATGATCCTGGTGGCGCTGATGTGGTCGACGGCGGGCGTCGTCACGCGTCATCTGGAGCAGGCGCGCAGCTTTGAAGTGACCTTCTGGCGCAGCTTCTTTACGGCGCTTTCCCTATTGGTCATCCTGCCCTTGGCTCAGGGCACTGGTGTCTTTCGCAAGATGCGCCAGGGCGGTGCCACGCTCTGGGTATCAGGACTGTGCTGGTGTGGCATGTTCACCTCCTTCATGTTGGCACTGACGCTGGGCAGCGTCGCCAATGTCCTGGTCACGATGTCGATAGCGCCGCTCTTGACCGCGCTGGCGTCGCGGCTGTTCATCGGACATCGCATCCCGGCACGGACCTGGTTTGCGATCATCGCGGCAGCTTGTGGGATCGTCTTCATGTATATCGCGCAATTGGGGCAAGGATTGAGCGTCGGCGGAACGCTGGTGGCACTGTTGATCCCGATCTCGGGTGCCGCCAATTGGACGCTGACGCAGCGCGCGCACGCCCAGGGACACGATGTCGACTTGATGCCCGCCGTCCTGATCGGCGCTATGCTGTCGTCCTTGATGACACTGCCCCTGGCCATGCCGTTCCAGGCTTCCAGCCATGATCTGCTGCTGCTGGCCGGTTTGGGGTTGGGCCAGTTGGCTATTCCGTCAGCTCTCGCGGTGCACTGTGCCCGCGCGCTCACCGCGCCGGAGGTGTCTTTGCTTGGATTGCTGGAAGTCATTTTCGGCATCTTGCTGGCTTGGATCGGCGCCAACGAAGTGCCTGGCGCTAACGTGTTGATCGGTGGCGGACTGGTGGTGGGAGCCTTGGCAAGCAACGAACTCATAGGCGGGAGAAGCAGAGGATGAATACAAAGATCGCAGTAGAGTCGTCGGCCTCGAATGGGCCGGAAGTAGTGGCGGAGGTCCACGGGCATGTCGGTCTGATCACGTTGCAACGGCCCGCAGCGCTCAATGCGTTGACCTTGCCAATGATCCGTAGCCTGAGCCGACATTTGTTGGCCTGGCGTGACGACCCGCGAGTGCAGGCAGTGGCGATTCGTGGCAGCAACAAGGCGGGGCCATTCGGTGCTTTTTGCGCCGGTGGCGACATCCGGTTTTTTCATCAGGCCGCGCTTTCTGGCAGCTCCGAGCTGGCGCAATTCTTCACCGAAGAATATGAGCTCAACCACCTGATCCATACTTACTCAAAGCCCTATATCGCTTTCATGGACGGAGTCGTGATGGGCGGTGGCATGGGTATCAGTCAGGGCGCTGCGGTGCGCATCGTCACTGAGCGCACCCGAATGGCGATGC
>CAYHDD010000400.1:2649-3894 GCA_964355195.1 uncultured Rhodoferax sp.
ATCAGTCAGGGCGCTGCGGTGCGCATCGTCACTGAGCGCACCCGAATGGCGATGCCGGAGACCAATATCGGACTCTTTCCAGACGTCGGCGGTGGCTACTTTCTGAGTCGTTGTCCGGGGCGCATCGGCGAATGGCTGGCGCTCACCGGTGAGACCATCGGGGTCGGTGACGCCTTGGACTTTGGCTTGGCCGATGTCTGCTTTTCCGTCACCAGTTTGCCCGCTGCCTGGAACGCGCTGGCCAGCAGCGATTTGTCACGCCCGGGCGCCATTGACCAATGGTCTGCCATGTTTGCCTTGACACACCACGCGTATTCGACTCGATCGACTGAGGAAATCGATCACTGCTTCGCACAGCATGACGTGCCTGCCATCGTTGCCGCACTGGAGGCCGACCCGAGCACCTGGTCTCAACACACACTGGCCACCTTGCGCCGGCGTTCGCCGCTGATGCTGCACGTGGTGTTGTCTCAAATTCGCCGGGCACGCACCCTCTCTCTGGGCGACGACCTGCGGCTGGAGCGCGATCTGATTGAGCATTGCTTTCATCCCGGCCACCTCGGGCGCGAGGCGCATCAAAGTGAGGCGGTCGAGGGCATCCGGGCCGTCGCCATCGACAAAGACAACACACCGCGCTGGAAACCGGGCCGGATCGAAGACGTGAGCGCAGCCATGGTGGAACCCTTCTTCAACAGTCCGTGGTCGCCGCAAGAGCACCCCTTGCGCCACCTGCGATAGGGTGCTGCGCCGGCAGGCCATCATGGCTACCGGTTTCGACCTTTCATGGCACGTTCGACTTCACGCTTGCCTTCACGGTCTTTGATTGTGTCACGCTTGTCGTGTTCCGCCTTACCCTTGGCCAGCGCAATCTCACACTTGATCTTGCCGGCCTTCCAGTGCAGATTGAGGGGCACCAGCGTGTAGCCCTTTTGTTCAACTTTTCCGATCAGACGCTTGATCTCCTCCTTGTGCATCAAGAGTTTCTTGGTGCGTGTTTTGTCCGGGCTGATGTGCGTGGACGCGGTACCCAGCGGGTTGATTTGCAAGCCGATAATGAACAGTTCGCCATTGCGGACGACAACATAGCCATCCGTCAATTGAACCTTGCCTTCGCGCAGTGATTTGACCTCCCAGCCCTCCAGCACCAGGCCAGCCTCGAAGCGCTCCTCAAAGAAGTAGTTGTAGGCCGCCTTCTTGTTGTCGGCGATGCGTGCGGGAGTGTCAGATTTCTTGGCCATGGAATCA
>CAYHDD010000401.1:0-3887 GCA_964355195.1 uncultured Rhodoferax sp.
GTCGCCGTTGGTCGCCAGGTGAGTGCGGTTTATGACTGACATCTTCAAGTTTCAAGAAAGCCTGGTCGAAGAGTACAAAACGCTTTTCGACCAGCTTTACGTCGATCCGTGCATCAGACATTCGCTTGGTTGTGGAGGGCGCACAGGCGCGCGGCGATTATTGGCCTAAAAAATTCTCTGCTTAAGCGTTGTGTAAAGGTTTGAGCAGGCGCCCAGATACTGGCACGTTGCAGCCCGGCAAATGCGGCGGGCGAGTTCATGGAGGTGATGGTCATGGGATTTCTTGTCCTGGCATCAAGCCGCTGCCATCTCACCACCCAGAGCCTCGATCAAATCGGGGAGCAGCTTGCGCAGTTCCCCCGTGAGGATCGCCATATTGGCATCGAAGTCGTCGTCCTTGCCAGGATCGGCGTTGTCGAAGACGACATCGAGAAACGCCAGCTTCTTGATCTGCAGGCTCTCGGTCAGCACCAGGGAAACGCGGCCATCCCAGGTCAGGGCGAGTCGGGTCGGCAGCTTGCCGGCCTGGACGTGCTGGCGCACCTCGTCGGTGTCGAGCGGATGGCGTGCATAGCGCACCACCGCCTTGGACTCATCGGCTGCCTTGAGTTCGCAGTCGCGGTCCACGCTGAAGCTGGCCGGTGCCTCCTGACTGATCAACCACTCGGCCATGGCGGCGGTGGGTGACTGCTTGGTGTTGAGTAGCGTGACGGCCAAGCCGGGCAAGGATCTGACCAACATCGTAACCACATCATCGGTGCGGGCCTGACTTGCCGCGTCGACAACCAGCAGGCCTGCTTTGGGATCAATCCAGATGCCGACCGAGGTTTGCTTGGTAAACGCCATAGGCAGCAACTCAAGCCGGATGTCGTCCTTGATGTCGCGCGTTTCTTTCTTGCCCGGTTTGCGTCCAGTGCTGGCCTCGATCTGTGCCACGCGCTCCTTGGTCTTTCGCATGACTACCGAGCCCGGCAGCGCCCTGGTTTCGATCATCAACCTGAGCAGCAACTGGCCGTCCACCGCCTCCACCAGCGCGCCGTGGGCTTGACCGCGGGGCTCGCACCAACCGACCGACTTCTCCTGCGTCGAGCCACATTCCACAAAGCGCTCCGCATCGAGACTTTGCTCGATCTGCGCCACCGTTGCCGACCACGCCGGATCGACCCTGTAAATGACCATATTCTTGAACACTTGCACCCTTTTCGACGATTGATTCAAAACTTCAACCCTCGATCATCCCATCAATTGCACCGCGGCCTTTCACCGACCTTGTTAGCCATGACTGGGGACACGTCGCTGAAACCGGCTGGGCGTATACACTTGCAAACAACCCCAGCACAAGGACAAACCCAATTCCTTGAGAATTGAACTGCGTGACTATCGAGATCAGGAAGGACAGGCGCCACCACCGTCACCCGCTCGCGGATGAGGTGAGTTCGCGGGCCCGTTTGAAGACCGATTTTCGCGCGGCTCAATGGCTGATCCTTGCAGCCTTTGCTCTGGCCCTTGGCAGCGCTATCGGCTGGTATCTCTATTCACAGCACCAGAGCGCTGACTCCCGGGAGCGGGAACGACTGAGCACACAGGCTGAGGTGATAGAAAAGAATCTGGCGCCGCAACTGCTTCTGGCCAATCGCGTCATCGAAGGCATCTTGCACGACCTGCCAGCGTGGCGCTCACAGAACGACGGATTCAAGACCGCCAATCTTCGACTGCAGGCGACCAACAGCGTTCTGGAGGGTATTCGACCAATTTTGATCATTGATGCGGACGGCAATGTGATCGCCTCCAGCAACGAAGCGCTTCTCGGCATGAACTTCATCCGGCGTGAGTACTTTCAGACCGCCATCAAAGATCCTGATCCAAGAGTTCTTCATATCAGCGCCCCTTTCAGGGCGGTCCTCGACACCTTTGTGATCAGCTTGTTTCGTACCATCACCGGTCCGAACGACGAATTCGCTGGCATCGTCCTAGTGAGTGCGGTTCCCGAGTACTTCGCGACCTTGCTGGATTCGGTCCGCTATGTGCCCGGTGTGCGGACCTCCATCGTTCATGGTGATGGCAAGCTATTCCTGTCGTCTCCCTCAGTCGCTGGAATTCAGGGCATGGATCTGGCGACGCCTGGCAGCATATTTGCCACGAATCGAAAAACCGGTGATCGCGTCGGCTTGATCGTCGGTTCGGTCCAGACAACCGGCGAAGAACGCTTGTTGGCCTATCGCACCGTCCAGTTGGCGGTACCGCCCATGGACAAGCCGCTGTATATCGGCGTGAGCCGTGACACGCAGAGCATCTTTGCCGACTGGCGAAAGGATGCCTACCTCCTGGGCGGGATGTTTGGCATCTTGCTGCTGGTTTCAAGCGGAGGCCTGTTTCTGTACCAGAAGCGCCAGCAAGAAGCCAGAGGCGCCGAGCGCTCACGTCAAGCCGGTGAAGACCAACTGCGTTTGTTTTATGAGCAGGACATTGTTGGTCTGACCATCACCTCGCCAGAAAAGGGCTGGATTCAGGTCAATGACTACCTATGCAGGATGCTTGGGTACTCAGAGCAAGAACTGCGTCGGATGACGTGGGCGCAACTCACTCATCCTGAGGATCTTGCCGCCGATGTGGAGCAATTCGACAAACTGTTGGCTCGAGAAATTGAAGGGTATCGCCTCGAGAAGCGCTTCATCACCAGCACTGGAGAGATCGTTGCGACCAATTTGGTCGTGCGTTGTCTTCGCAAAGAGAATGGCGATATCGACTTTGTCATGGCGATGGTCGAGGACATCAGCGCGCGCAAGCAGATCGAGGCAGCCTTGACGGACAGCGAGCGACGTCACCGCACTCTGGTGGAATGGACGCCCGAACCAATCGTTGTCCATCGCGACAGAAATATAGTTTATGTCAATCCCGCCGCCATCAGGATGTTTGGGGCACGTTCTGCGAGCGACCTCATCGGTACTCCCATTCTGGACCGGGTCCAGCCGGAGTATCTCGCCATCGCTATGGCGCGTCTGGCGAGTTTTGCCGAGCGTGGTCTCAACGCGCCAATGATGGAGCAGAAGTTGCTGAAGCTGGATGGAACAGTCATGGACGTCGAGATTCAGAGTACGGTCATTGATTACGACGGGAGGCCGGCCCTTCACGTTTCGATGCGCGACATCACGTCACGCAAGGCAATTGAGGCGGAGCTTGACGCGGCCCGCCTGAAGTCAGAGAGGGCCAGCCAGGCGAAGTCGCACTTTCTGGCGTCCGCCAGCCATGACTTGCGACAACCGGCGCACGCGTTGGGCATGTTTGTAGCGCGACTGGTTGAGTTGCCCAATGACGCGCGGACCATGCATCTGGTGGGCTGTATAGATGCTTGCGCGCGCGCAATGCAGGACATGCTGGATGGATTCTTTGACATTTCAAGGCTGGACTCCGAGCAGACGAACCTGAACAGGGTTGTGTTTCCGATCGAAGACCTGCTTGAGCAGTTGCGCGGCAGTTTTACAAATGCCGCGCGAGACAAGGGCATAAAGCTTCGGATTCGCTCTTGCCCGGCATGGGTTGAAAGTGATCGGAATTTGCTTCACCGCATCCTGCTTAACCTGGTTAGCAACGCAGTGAGGTACACGCTGGAGGGCAGCATACTGGTGGCGTGCAGACCCGTGTACGATGGCACGCAGCTTCGCATCCAGGTGCGCGATAGCGGCGTCGGAATCGCGGCACAACACCATGAGGAAATCTTCCGGGAATTCTTTCAGGTTCAAAATCCGGAGCGCGACCGCAGCAAGGGGCTGGGTGTCGGCCTGAGCATTGTGGATCGGGCCTGTCGCCTGCTGAATCATCCCCTGGCCATGCGCTCAGCTCCGGGACGTGGAACCTGCTTCACGCTGACGGTCCCACTTGCACCAGTT
>CAYHDD010000402.1:0-3871 GCA_964355195.1 uncultured Rhodoferax sp.
ATACTCCTGACTGCACAGTCTTTGGAGTTGCGGGGCCGATTGAGTTCCTGCGTGTTCACATCGTTACCATGCTTGGACAGATTGGTCAGAGTGAGGACATCGACTGTATTCGAGGAGCCATGAAAGCACGCTCATTTGAGCATCCGGGATTCAGAACGGCCTGCTCGAATGCGTTGGAGATGATTCAGAACAAGGGGACCGACAAGAGACGGGCCTTCCGGCTGCCCTGATCGGGGATATTTTTTCTCGGAAAGCCGCCAAGATCGCCTCTTTCACGGGATACAAAACCGATTCTTTGCGCGCTTTGCGTCTTGGCGAGAAATCTTCTCTTCCAACCCCCAATCGCCCGTCCCTAACCCGCCCCCAAGCCGCCGCCGCCCGCCATTCAGGCATGCCAAAACCAGACGGAGCATTCAAACCCCATAGCCCGTCATCCGGCCCTGCGGCTCCGTTCAACAACATTTTATCCCTCATGCGGCAAGAATACGCTTGTTTGCAAACAGCACCGGCATACACTTTGCCGCACGAAGGATAAAACGCTATTCGTTCGGCAGGAAAAAGAGTTTCACTTCTTTTGGACTAAGTGATACCATTTCTGGCATGAAAACGGTTTATATCGAAACCTCAGTTGTAAGCTATCTCACCGCGCTTCCAACGAGAGATTTGCTTGCTGCTGCGTGGCAGAATGCAACAAGTCGATGGTGGGAAGGGCAGCGTCAGCGCTTTGAACTGGTTACCTCGCAACTGGTGATTGACGAGTCGGAAAAAGGGCATCCGGAGGCGGCGAAACGTCGTCTGCATCGCCTGGCAGATATGCCGCACCTTTCCATGCCGGGTGCCGTAACTGATCTTGCCAAGGCATTGATCCAGGAAGGCGCGTTGCCGAAGAAGGCAACGGATGACGCTCTGCATGTTGCAATTTCGGCCTACCACGGCGTCGATTACCTCCTGACATGGAATTGCAGACACATTGACAATGCCGAGACGAAACCTGTGATTCGCAGTGTGTGCGCTGTGCTCGGCTATACATGTCCGGAAATATGTACGCCTCTTGAATTGATGGGAGAAGATGATGAAAGATGAAGTAATTGCAGAAGTCTGGAAAGCCAAGGATGCTATCTCCGCCGAACACCACTATGACGTAAAACGTCTGGTGGCGCACCTTCGCGCCAAGGAAGCGTCCTCCGGTGCCCGCGTTTTTGACCTCCGCGCCAGAAATAAAACCAACAGCCGAACAAGAGCCGGATCGTGTACCGTGAACCCGCAGCATCCGGGCGACTGGGGACAGCTCTATGCGCAACTGGCACACGCCAAATGGAATGGCTGGACCTTCACGGACTGGATCTTTCCGTTCTTTCTGTTCATCTGCGGCGTCTCCATGGAGTTGTCGGTCCGCCGCCTGACCCTGGCGGGCAACAGCAGGGGCGCACTGCTGAAGAAACTGATCTGGCGTGCTGGCATCGTCTTCCTGATAGGGATCGGGCTCAATCTTTTTCCACACTTCAATCTTGGCAGCGTTCGGATTCCGGGGGTCTTGCAACGCATTGCGCTGTGCACGGCGATGGCCGCCCCCATCGTGCTGTACTTCCCGTGGCGCCAACAATGCGGTTGGATCATCGCTTTGCTCGGTCTCTACAGTGTCCTGATGCTGGTCGTTCCCGTGCCTGGTGCGGCGGTGGGCGGCGTACTGGAAGCCGGGCGCGACTTCGGCGCCTTTGTTGACCGCACCCTGCTCGATGGACATCTTTGGAGTGCCTCCAAAACCTGGGACCCGGAAGGACTCGTAAGCACCCTGCCGGCGCTGTGCAGTCTGCTCTTCGGGGTATTGGTCGGGCGCTGGCTCGCTACGGATCAACCCAAGGCCGAACAGACCGTCTGGATGCTCTTGACCGGTCTCGCCGCCTTGTGGCTCGGCAGCATTCTGGACGCCACCTTCATGCCCATCAACAAGAGCCTGTGGACGGTCTCGTACTGCATCTTCATGACCGGCTGGGCACTCATCGTGTTCGGTGCGTTCTACTGGCTGCTCGACGCCAACGGCTCACCTGCCCTCACCCGGCGCATGAGCCGGCTGCTGCAACCCTGCGTCATCTTGGGCCTCAATTCACTGTTCATCTTCGCCTTGTCGGGTCTGATTGCCAAGACACTGGGGGCGGTCAAGATCGCGCAAGCCGACGGCACCGCGCTGTCACTGAAGGCACTGCTGTACGCGCCGCTTCAGGCGCTGCCCCTCACAGCGGTCAACGCCTCACTGCTGTTCGCCCTTGTGTTCTTGCTGGCTCTGTTCGGCGTTGCCCGGTTCATGTGGCAACGACGCTGGTTTGTGAAAGTTTGACCATGTTCAAAGTCGTCGTCTCGACCCTGTCGCTGCTGCTCCTGATCAGTTGCATCAGTAGCAGCGCCCCTCACCTGGTGGCCGCGCCAGAGGTCATGCCTGAGGCCCCGCCCGCGCCACGCGAGTTTCGCGCCGCGTGGGTTGCCAGCGTCGCCAACATCGACTGGCCCAGCCGCGCCGGCCTTCCGGTGGCCGAGCAGCAGGCCGAAATCATTGCAATGCTGGACTCGGCGCAAAGCTTGAACCTGAACGCCATCGTGCTCCAGGTTCGCCCTAGCGCCGACGCCCTTTATCCCTCAAGCCTGGAGCCCTGGTCCGAGTACTTGACCGGGACCCAGGGCAAGGCACCCGAGCCGTATTACGATCCCCTGAAGATGTGGGTTGACCAGGCCCATCAGCGCGGCATTGAACTGCATGCCTGGCTCAACCCGTACCGGGCCCGCCACAGCAGCGCCAAGTCGCCCCTGGCCGCCAACCACCTCGCCAACACGCATCCCCCGGCGGTAAAGAAGTATGGTGATGCCCTGTGGATGGACCCGGCGGAGCCGGTCGCGGCGCAGCGCACGCTGGACGTGGTGGCCGATCTGGTGCGCCGCTATGACGTCGACGGCATTCATATCGACGACTACTTCTACCCCTATCCGATTGCGGGCGCAAGCGGCGCCGATCTGGACTTTCCGGATGAGCCGGCCTGGCAGCGCTACCTTGCGGCTCAGGGGACGGCCAAACGCGACGACTGGCGGCGCCAGCAGGTAAACCAGTTGATCGAGCAGATGTACGCTGTCATCCACCGGGAAAAGTCATGGGTGCGCTTTGGCATCAGCCCCTTCGGCCTGGGACGAACTGAGCGTCGTGCGCCGGGCATCACCGGATTCAGCCAGTACGACAAACTTTACGCCAACGCCGAACTCTGGCTCGGCAAGGGCTGGCTCGACTACTTCGCGCCCCAACTCTACTGGCCGATCGAACAAACTCAGCAATCCTTTCCGGTCTTGCTGGAAACCTGGGTTCGTGAGAACACTTCAACGCGCCACCTCTGGCCAGGACTCTTCACGAGCCGCATCGACGCCTCCCCCAAGTCCTGGGAAGCAGCACAGATCACGGACCAGATTGGCCTCGCCCGCGCCAACCCTGGCGCCTCAGGTCACATCCATTTCAGCATGCTTGCCCTGCTGCAGGATCGGCGCGGCGTCGCAACCCAATTGAAGGCCAGCCTCTATGCCAGTCCCGCGCTGGTGCCGGCCACGCCATGGCTGGGCTCACAGGCGCCGACGGCACCGCGGCTCAGGCTGGAGCGAACCGGCAGCGCCGGCGCGCCTGATGTGCTGCGCATCGAGCCGGAGGATCCCGGTGCCATCAAGCAGTTCGCCATCTGGCGCCGCCATGGAACAGAGTGGCGGTTTGCTGCGCAACCAGCCAGCCGGGCTGAGTTGGCCCTCGGCCGCGACCCCCAACTCGGTCCCGTTGAGGCGGTCGTCGTGAGCTCGGTCAATCGCCTCGGACTCGAGAGCCCGCGCGTCACACTCCAACTCACAC
>CAYHDD010000403.1:0-3867 GCA_964355195.1 uncultured Rhodoferax sp.
TCGCTCGGTCTCCGTTGAACAGGCCGGATTCACAGCGCCCAAGGATGCGGGTGGGGTGTTCATGTGGCAATTCCGCCGCGTGGGTGAATTTATTTGGCGGGCCGTTTCCAGTTGGCAATGCTCACCTGGCGGCCACGCGCCACCGTCAGCGCCAGGGGCGGAGCGTCTTTGGTCACAGTCGAGCCACCGCCCACCGTGCCCCCGGCGCCCACGGTCAGTGGCGCCACCAGCACGCAGTTGCTGCCAATGTGGACGTCGGCTTCGACAATCGTGCGGTGCTTGTTGGCCCCATCGTAATTGGCGGTAATGCTGCCGGCGCCAAAGTTGACGCGCTCACCCAATGAGGCGTCGCCAAGATAGGCCAGGTGGTTGGCCTTGGCGCCCGCTGCCAGTGTGGAATTCTTGACCTCGACGAAATTCCCGATATGCACTTCTGCGCCCAGCCTGGCCCCCGGACGCAAGCGCGCGAACGGGCCAATCAGCGCGCCGGCGCCAACCTGCACTGCGTCCTTGGCGCCATTCTTGCCTCCCTCGATGTGGCAAAACGGGTGAATCACCGCACCGGCTGCAATGTTGACGTTCGAGATAACGCAGTTGGCACCGATGCGCACGCCCTCACCCAGCACGACCTCGCCCTCAAAAACACAGTTCACGTCAATCGACA
Organism: uncultured Rhodoferax sp.; assembly: GCA_964355195.1. Classification (GTDB taxonomy): domain Bacteria; phylum Pseudomonadota; class Gammaproteobacteria; order Burkholderiales; family Burkholderiaceae_C; genus Rhodoferax. Next base: position 665 of record CAYHDD010000403.1, read on the forward strand.
CGTCTGGTCCACACTGCAACTTGCCGCGCACGTCCAGACGCGCCGGGTCGGCTAGACGCACGCCACTCTCCATCAACTGCACGGCCGTGCGTCTTTGGCAGGCACGTTCCAGTTCGGCGAGTTGCAAAGGGCTGTTGATGCCGGCCACCTGCAGGCGGTCGGCGATCTTGTGCGCCACGACCGGCACTCCGTCGGCCACCGCGAACTTGACGATGTCGGTCAGATAGTACTCAGACTGCGCGTTCTTGTTGTCCAGCCGGGCCAGCCAGCGCTTGAGCTGTAGCGCTGGCAAGGCCATGATGCCACTGTAGATTTCCTTGACGGCGAGTTGCTCCGCATTGGCGTCCTTTTGCTCCACGATGGCCTGCACCTCAGCACCCTGGCGCACCACGCGGCCATAGCCACTCGGGTCGTCGATATCAACTGTCAGCAGTGCGAGCTGCTTGCCAGCGCAGGCGGCAAGCAAATGATGCAAGGTGTCGGCGCGTATCAGCGGCACGTCGCCCGACAAAATCAGCACAACGCCGTCATCACGCAGTGCTGGCAGTGCCTGCTGCACCGCATGTCCGGTACCCAGTGGTGGCTCCTGGCGCGCAAAGCTCAGCTCGAAGCGATGGCTTGACGCCATCGCACCGGTCACACTGGCCTCGACTTCGGTTGCACCGTGACCGCTGATCACCACCACTTGGCGCGCGGACAATTGGCACACCGTGTCCACCACATGCTGCAACAATGCGCGTCCTGCCAAAAGATGCAACACTTTAGGCAATTTGCTTTTCATGCGCGTGCCCTTGCCGGCCGCCATGATCACAACATCAAGTGCCATTTGTCCTGTGGTTTTACTGGAAATTTCTGCCATGCCCGCCTTCATTCGATTCTCCCGTCAATTGCCTGATCTGCGCCACATTATCGGTGTGCTGCTGAGCTCGCTGCTGGCACTTTGCCTGAGCGCCTGTAGTGCCGTTCAGTTGACCTACCAGAACGCGCCTGAACTCTCCTATTGGTGGATCGACGGCTATCTCGACATCAACGATGCGCAGTCGGCCAAGCTGCGCCAAGGCCTCTCCAGCTTGCACGCCTGGCATCGCCAACAAGAGCTTCCGGTCTATCTCGCCACGCTGAACAAGCTCCAGAAGGCAGCTGGCGCCGACACCACACCGGAACAGGTTTGTGCGCTCTATGCCGAGCTCAGGGCGCGATTGCAGCCGGTCTTCGACCAGTTTGAGCCAACCGCCGCAGCTCTTGCGCCGGGGCTTGGACAGGCTCAACTTGAGCACATCGCTCGCCAACTCGACAAACGACATAGGAAGTGGCAGCACGACTGGCTCTCACTTAGCCCGGAGCAACGTCAAGCCAAGCGCGTCGACCAGTTGACCGACCGCGCCGAAATGTTCTATGGCCGCCTGGAGGAACCGCAGCGCGCAGTTCTGCGCGTCGGGTTGCGGGTGGTGCCTATGGACGTAAGCCTGCTGGAGCGCGAATCCACGCGTCGCCAGTCGGACCTGTTGCAAACGCTGCGCGAGCTTCAGGTCGAGAAGCCGGGTTCGGCGAACACCAAGGCCGCCCTGCGCAAGGGGTTCGAGCGCTGGCTGGACTCGCCCGACCCGGCCTACCGCGACTACGCCCGGCAAACCACCCAGGCGCTCTGCAAGACCTTTGCAGCGCTGCACAACGCGAGCACGCCGACACAGCGTGCACAATTCGTGCGGACCCTGCAAGACTACCGGGACGATGTCCGCTCCCTGATGGCGCGCACCAATTGAAATAAGATCGAGCATGGCCATCAGCGTTTTCGACCTCTTCAAGATTGGCATTGGGCCGAGCAGCTCGCACACCGTGGGCCCGATGCGGGCGGCACGCATGTTTGCGCTGGCGCTGGAGCGCGACGGACTGCTCGGCGCCACCGCCAGCGTGCACTGCGACCTCTACGGCTCGCTCGGCGCAACCGGCAAGGGGCACGGGTCGGATGTGGCCGTGGCACTGGGTCTGATGGGGCACAGTCCCGACAGCGTTGAGGTGCAGGAGGTGCCCAAGATGATGCACGTGCTGCGCAGCACGCACAAGCTGGCACTGCTGGGCCTGCACACCATCCGTTTCATCGAATCGGAACACCTGAGACTGCACCAGCACGAGGTCATGGCCGAGCATCCGAACGGCATGAAATTTAGCGCCAGTGACGCCCAGGGCGTGGAACTGCGCCAAACCAGTTACCTCAGTGTCGGTGGCGGTTTTGTGATCACGGTTGGCGCTGCCAATCAGACCGTCTTGCATGCCTTTGAGAAGACACCGTATCCGTTCAACTCGGGCCAGGAACTGCTGCAACTGTGTCAAGCGCAGCGCCTGAGCATCAGCGAGCTGATGTGGGCTAACGAGCGCACCTGGCGCAGCGAAGCGCAGATTCGCGTCGGTCTGCTGGATATCTGGCGCGTCATGCGTGACTGTGTACAGCGCGGGCTAACGCAGGACGGCCTGCTGCCGGGCCCCTTCAGGGTGCAACGCCGGGCGCCGGTGCTGGCAGCGCAGTTGCGCGAACGTGCGGAACGCGCCCTGGCCGATCCGCTCTCGGTGCTTGACTGGATCAATGTTTACGCCTTCGCAGTGAACGAGGAAAACGCCGCCGGTGGCCGCGTGGTGACGGCGCCCACCAACGGCGCAGCGGGTGTCATTCCGGCAGTGCTGCACTACTGTGACCGCTTTCTCTTCAATCGCCATCCTCTGGGCTCAAGCCATCACGACGAACGGGTGATCGAGTTTCTGATGACCGCCGCTGCGATTGGCATTTTGTACAAACTCAATGCCTCGATCAGTGGCGCGGAGGTCGGCTGTCAGGGCGAGATCGGTGTCGCCTGCTCGATGGCTGCCGCCGGCCTGGCGGCGGTGTTGGGTGGCAGCCCGGAGCAAATCGAAAACGCGGCCGAAATTGGCATGGAACACAACCTGGGCCTGACCTGCGACCCGATCGGCGGTCTGGTGCAGGTACCCTGCATCGAGCGCAACGCCATGGGCGCGGTGAAAGCAGTCAACGCCGCGCGCATGGCGCTGGCCGGCAACGGGCAGCACGTGGTGTCGCTCGACAAGGTCATCAAAACCATGCGCGAGACCGGCGCCGACATGAAAACCAAGTACAAGGAAACGTCGCGCGGCGGGTTGGCGGTCAATATCGTCGAGTGTTAGGTCCTGCGAAATGGACTTGTCAGCCTTCG
>CAYHDD010000404.1:0-3859 GCA_964355195.1 uncultured Rhodoferax sp.
CCCATGCCGACTATCATCATGGTGAGTCCGAAGGTCCATTTTGCATCGTCCATGGCTTGCTTTCAGAGAAGAATAAAGTAGAGCATGCGCCGGTCGATTATATGGATAGGCAGCGCCAGCGCCGAACAGAGTTTATTGCGCAAGCGTGGGCGCAGGAACACTTGCCAGCGCGCGCGGCCGGGACCATGTATTGGCGCGATGGCTGGCCGAGCATTGTCTGAATCAACGAAGCTGGCAAACTCGACTCATAGCGCGAAAATCTCTTGACACGGACCGGACTCCGGACAGGATTTGGGCGGGCATCGCGTTCTTGATTCAAGAACCTGATCTTCCAGCCACTTGGCGGTGCCGGCAACTATATTTTTGCCTCATGGCTCAGGCAGTTCGACTCGTGTGGGGTATTCTGCAGGTCTCTCGGAAGGAAACAAAGATGCCCCTTACCCCCACCAGCGCCGACGAAAAACGCGCTATCCTGCGCCGCGCCGCGCTTGAATACCACGAATATCCAACCCCCGGCAAAATTCGCATCGCGGCGACCAAACAACTCGTCAATCAGCACGATCTAGGGCTCGCCTATTCACCCGGCGTTGCGGCGCCCTGTGAGGAAATCGTCAAAGACCCGAACAACGCCTTCAAGTACACCAGCCGCGGCAATCTCGTCGCGGTCATTACCAACGGCACGGCTGTACTCGGCCTGGGTGATATCGGCCCATTGGCGGCCAAGCCAGTGATGGAAGGCAAGGGCGTTCTGTTCAAGAAATTTGCTGGCATCGATGTCTTTGATATCGAGATCAACGAAAAGCACGACCTCGACAAGCTTGTCGACATCATCGCTTCACTCGAGCCGACGTTCGGCGGCATCAACCTGGAAGATATCAAGGCACCGGACTGCTTCTACGTCGAGCGCAAGCTGCGCGAGCGCATGAAGATCCCGGTCTTCCACGATGACCAGCATGGCACCGCGATCTGTGTCGGTGCCGCGATTCTGAATGGACTGAAAGTGGTCGGCAAAGACCTCAAGACCGTCAAATTGGTGACGTCCGGCGCTGGCGCCGCGGCACTGGCTTGTCTGGGCCTGCTGCTCAAATTGGGTGTCCCTCGGGAAAACATTTATGTCACGGACCTGGCCGGCGTCGTCTATGAAGGCCGCACCGAGTTGATGGATGAAGACAAGATTGTCTTTGCACAGAAGACTTCGGCGCGAACGCTCGGAGAGATCATCGAGGGCGCTGACGTCTTTCTGGGCTTGTCAGCGGGCGGCGTCCTGAAAGCCGAGATGGTCAGAAAGATGGCGGCCAGGCCCTTGATTTTCGCGCTGGCCAACCCAACGCCGGAAATTCTGCCGGAAGAAGTGCTGGCCGTTCGTGATGACGCGGTGATTGCAACGGGTCGCTCTGATTACCCGAACCAGGTCAACAACGTTCTGTGTTTTCCTTATATTTTTCGCGGCGCGCTCGATGCCGGGGCATCAACCATCACCATCGAGATGGAGATTGCGGCGGTGCACGCCATCGCCGAGTTGGCGCAGGCTGAGCAGAGCGAAGTGGTGGCTGCTGCCTACGCTGGCGAAAAACTTGCTTTTGGACCTCAGTATCTGATCCCCAAACCCTTTGATCCGCGCCTCATGATGAAAATCGCGCCAGCGGTGGCGCAGGCCGCAGCGGACAGCGGTGTGGCGCAACGGCCCATCAGGGACATGGCCGCCTACCGGGACAAGTTGCAGAGCTTTGTCTACGCCTCGGGCACGGTCATGAAGCCGATCTTCACGGCCGCCAAAGTCGCACTCAAGAAACGCATTGCCTATGCCGAAGGCGAAGAAGAACGCGTCTTGCGAGCGGCCCAAATCGTGGTTGACGAGGGCCTGGCAATGCCAACCCTGCTCGGTCGCCCGTTGGTCATCGCGGAGCGTATTGAGAAGTTTGGCCTGCGCCTGCGTCAGGACGACGACTACCAGGTGGTCAATGTCGAGCTTGATCATCGTTACCGGGACTTCTGGCAGACCTACCACCGCATGACCGAGCGCAAGGGCATTACCGCCCAGGTCGCAAAGATCGAGATGCGTCGGCGCCTGACGCTGATTGGTGCCATGCTGCTGCACAAGGGCGATGTTGATGGCCTGATTTGCGGTACCTGGGGCACCACCTCACTGCACTTGCAGTACCTGGACCAGGTAATCGGCAAGCGCAATGGCGTCAGCACCTACGCTTGCATGAACTGTGTTCTGTTGCCGGAAAGGCAACTGTTCATCGTTGATACGCACGTCAATTACGATCCCACCGCAGAACAGCTGGCCGAGATCACCACCATGGCCGCGGAGGAAATGATGCGTTTCGGCATTCGCCCCAAAGCAGCTCTCCTATCGCACTCCAACTTTGGCAGCAGCAGTCAGCCGAGCGCGCTCAAGATGCGCCAGACACTCGAAATTCTGCGCAGCCAGGCACCTTGGCTGGAGGTGGACGGTGAAATGCACGGCGACGTCGCGCTTGACGGTGCGGCACGCGCCGCCCTGATGCCCAACAGCACCCTGAGCGGCGATGCCAATCTCCTGGTGCTGCCGAATATCGACGCAGCCAATATTGCCTATAACCTGCTCAAGACCGCTGCCGGTGGCAATATTGCCATCGGCCCGGTTTTACTGGGAGCAGCCAAACCGGTGCATATTTTGACCGCCAGTGCGACGGTACGGCGAATTGTCAACATGACAGCCCTGACGGTCGCTGACGCCAACGCCGTTCGCGGGTAGACCGGAAAAATTTGCGCCTTGCTGAAGTCAAGGCCAGAAGGAACACCAAGACAAGCCAGCGCACACTTACTTAAATGGAACCGAGTTGGTGTTGCCTATATTTTAAGCAGTCGCTTGCATTTTTCACGCAGATGAGCGACACTAGACGCTTGAAATTCTCGGGTAAACCCGGGGTGTTGTTGAGGATGTAATTTTGACGTCGCGGTTAACAAGCTTTAAGTTAGCACTCACTGGTGTTGCGCTTTTGGCATGTTTTTCGACCGTCCTGGTACAGGCTAAGGGGACTGGCGCAGCCGACGCCCCCGCCGCCGTACTGATAACCGAGCTACCGCCGCAGGCGCTGCAAACCTACCGGCTGATTCATCAGGGCGGTCCGTTTGCTTACGCCAAGGATGGGGTCGTTTTTGGTAACAGGGAGCGATTGCTACCGGCCCAGAAACGTGGCTATTACCTTGAGTACACGGTCGCAACACCAGGCTCACGCGACCGGGGTGCCCGGCGCATTGTGTGCGGGGGAGCACCCACGACACCCGATGCGTGTTTTTACACGGACGATCATTACGCAAGTTTCCACCGGATCAATCCGTGAGTTTGATTTTTGTCAATTTAAGAGTGAAGCGGGAAAGAATATGTCACTTACTTTAGAAGCAGCGGCAGTGCCGAATGCATCGGCAGATTTGCCGCTGCGCGGCGTACGCCCGAATATTGTTCAGTCCATCCGTGCTTTTCGAGTGCAGGAATTGCAGGACGCGGCGCGCGCCATGAATCAGCACTTCTTGTATGCCAATCTGGCCAACGCCCAGACCAAGCAAGACGTGCTGGACCTGATCGCCCAGCAGTTCATGCTGTCGATTCATGTTGGCAAGAATTTTGACGCGCTCTACGACAGCATGACTGATCCGGTGCACAAGTCGGGGCCGCAGCCAGGCTTTATTGTGGTTCTGGAGCACATCCCGGCGAACGCCAAGTTCGACAAGGAAGCGCGCGAACAGTTGCTTGATATTTTTCGGGACGCAGCGGACTATTGGAGTGACCGAAAAATTCCATTCCGATGTTTCTATTCTTTTCTGTAGCCCGTTCTGCACAAACCAGCCAAGCAGAACGGGCTAACGAGGC
>CAYHDD010000405.1:0-3848 GCA_964355195.1 uncultured Rhodoferax sp.
CAGTTCCGACACGACGCCGGCGAACCGGTTGCGCGCCGAGCCGTCAGGCTGCGCGTCCCAATGTGTCGATCAGGAACGAATCCAATAGTTCAAAGACTTGCCTTCGGTAGGGCAGGTGGCTCAGTTGATGGTCGCCTCGGTCGAGCTTGAGGAACTGGTGTTTCTTGCCATGCTCCTTGAGCGCTTCAACCATCCAGACGCTGTGGTCGTAGGCCGCTTGCCGGTCATGGGTTCCGTGCACCAACACCACCGGCACCTCGATCTGACGCGCCAACAGGCGCGGTGAGGTCGCACGCAGTCGCTCCTTGTCATCGCTGGCTTCACCAACTTGGCGCCGGACAGCTTCGCGCCGGGAGAACTGACCTGCATCAGCGGCGAGTTCCACCAGATCGGTCACTGGCGCAAAAGCGAAGGCGCCCTGGTACAGCTTTGGTGTCTTGCAAACGCCCATCAGCGCCGCATAGCCGCCGTAACTGGCACCCCCAATGGCTACGCGTTGCGCGTCCGCGACACCAAGGCGAACCAACTCGCCAACCGCGTCAGTCAAGTCGTCTTGCATCTCCAAGCCCCAACGACGCAAGCCAGCATCCATGAACGCCTTGCCGTAGCCGGTGGAGCCACGGAAGTTGGGTTGCAAGACGGCATAACCGCGGCTGGCCATGAAGGCCACCCAGTAATCAAATTCCGGGCCATCCGAGTGCTGCGGTCCGCCATGCGGGAAGATGACCGTGGGCAGGTTCTTGCCAGAACTACCGGGTGGCAAGCTCAAGTAGCCTGGAATCTTGAGTCCATCGCGGGCCGAAAAACTGATATGTTTCTTGATCGCCAGAGGTTTACCCTGCAATTCTGGATAGCGGCTCGACAGCATTCGAGTGTTGCCACTCTCCCGAGCGCACAAGTAGAAATCGGCCGGCCGGTTCGGCTGCTCGGAAACCAGCACGCAGAGCGCTTCATCCCTCGATGCATGCGCAATGAAGTTCAGACGATTCGGCAACGCCTTGTTCGCCTGCTCTTGCCAGGCTGCATATGCCGGGTCCCAATAGTGAACCGAAGAGCTCAGGGGCGTGGAACTCGCAACCCCCACCGCTTCGCCGACCCCGTTACGGATCAGGCGTCCGTTCAAGTCATATCGGGGATGACTGAGCTTTAACTTGAGCGCAGGCGCTTTTTCCCGCAGGTCAACCGTATGCAGCGCCCCCAAGCCCTCATGCAGAGCCGAGACGTAAAGGATGTTCGGGTCCAGGCCAAAACCCAAAGGCGTCATGCTTGACTCTGAAAATGCCTCTGCCCGGTTCAGTTCACGCCAATTTTCTCCGTCCGGGTCTGAGATCCAGACAATGGACTCCGACTTCTCGCCCAAACCGATACCGACGCGCACACGGTGCTGACTGTCGGTTACCCAGTTGTGCACCTGAAACCGTCTTCCGTGGTAATGCTGCCGCTGTCCGGTGTAGACATTGACCTTGAAGACCGAGACTTCGTGGTCTTGATCGGTTTCAGGAAGGGTTAACAAGACATGCTTGCCATCGTCCGGCAACCAGTCAATTACGTTGTCCTGACTGACCGCCCAGCCGGTTGAACCGGAAAGCCCCTTGCTCCTCAAAACATTGATCACGTTGGCACCATCCGCGTCCACCGCCAGCAGGCGTGTTTCCATGGTGGGGATCACCCTTTTCAGAACCGCGCGCTGGTAAGGGTAGCGCAGGCTCACCACCAGTCGGTCATTGTTGATCCATTGAAACCAGTTGAAGAGAAATTCGAGATTGTCGGTGTGCATCACCGTGACGATGGCACCGCCCGCCACGGCCCGCGTAATCAACAGGCTGTTGTTGCCACTGTTGATGATGGCTGCCAACCGGGTCCCATCCGGCGACAGGCGCACGCTTTCCATCAAGGGTCGGCGCACAAAGTGCTCCAGGGGCAAAGTTGGCGGTTTGGCCTCGTCGGCAGCACGCCCGATGACAGGCACGGTCATCGCGCCCAGCGTGATTTGTTGCAGGACAATTCTTCTGTGCATCATTCCCCCTGTGGAAGTAGTGTTAAGTTCGATTGCACCGAATCCTAACCGATTGCGCCGTGCTTCAAACCAGTTCGAGCAAAAGCGACCAGGGCGTCTTTTGCCAGGCCAGCGCCTCTTCACGCAAGAGATGCGCTGACTGCGGAAAACTCTGCGCCCAACCGGCCCGACAGGTGATCAAGAAGCTCTTGCGATCCCGGGCGTGCGCTGCCAGAAGCACGCCCTCCAGATCGGGCTCGCGCCGGGCATGGCACAGGATCACAGCCAGGCGCAAGGCCAACAACTGACGGACAAAGACTTCGTCATTCAAGTCCAGCTCAAGTTTGCGCAGTTTGCCCTTGTGGCCCAGCACCAACTGACCGAGCCGTTGCAATTCCGGGAGTGAGAAGCCCAGGGCATCGGAGTTGTCCAGAATGTAGGCGCCATGTTTGTGGTAGTCGCTGTGCGCTATCAGGTTACCGATTTCATGCAGGCGCGCTGCCCACTGGAGCTTGCGACGGTCGCGCTCAGTCTCGCCGTTCGCGCCCAGTGCGCTGTCGCGTGATCGGCCCTGCTGCACCTGCGAAAACAGGTGCAGCGCGACTTTGCCAACACGCAGGCCCTGCGCTGCATCGACGGAGAACTTGGCCACCAGGCGCTCGACCGACTGGGCGCGCACATCGATCTGGTCCGAGGTGGCGCCAATCAATTCAAACAAGACCCCATGGCGCAGGCTGCCCGCCGCCAACTGCATCTGGTCGATTTGCAACAAACTGAAGACCGCGCGCAAAACGCTCAAACCGCCGCCGATCACGGGACGACGGTCGTCCTTCAGACCGACCAGGTGCAGGCGCTCTGCGCTCTTTGCGTCGATCAGTTTGTCCTGTAGCCAGTCCAGGCCATCGCGCGTGATCAGACCTGTCGGCCATCCGGCCGCGGCCAGCACATCGCCTGTGGCGCCCACCGTACCGGCAGAACCGTAAGCCACATCCCAGGCGTCACGACGGTAGGCGTTGAGCGCTTCATCCAGCACCGCTTTGGCTGCAATTTCTGCCGACTGAAAGGCCTTCTTTGAAAACAGTCGCTCCGGGAAATAGCGGCTCGACCAGGCCACACTGCCGACCCGGTACGACTCCATCAGCTTGGGCTCAAAACCCTGACCCAAGATGAGCTCGGTCGAGCGCCCGCCGATGTCGATCACCAGCCTGCGCTCATTTCCCTGGGGCAGCGCATGCGCGACGCCCTGGTAGATCAGTCGCGCCTCTTCCCGGCCTGAGATGACCTCGATCGGAAAGCCCAGTAGTTCCTTGGCGTGCGCCAGAAACTCGTCACGATTGCGCGCTTCACGCAGGGTCTGGGTGGCCACGGCGCGCACCTCTGTACTTTGGAAGCCGGCCAGACGCTCACCAAAGCGGGCCAGGCAGTCCCAGCCCCGCTGCATGGCCTGGGCGGTCAGGTTGCGCGCTTCGTCGAGGCCATCGCCCTGGCGAGTGGTTTCCTTCAAGTACTCCGAGCTGTGGTACTGGCCATGGTCAACACGGCCGATTTCAAGGCGAAAACTGTTCGACCCCAAATCGACAGCCGCCACACGTGTTCCGTCTTGCATCAATGGTCCATCCTGATTGCCAGCGCGCAGCATAGCATCCGGGTTCGCCTGGCGTGACCGCCGCAAGGCGAGCGGCGCTTGCGGCCCAGTATGATGAACGCCCCGCTACGCCAGCCAGAGCCCGACGGGGCTACCCGTCCGCAAAGATTCGAACCCGCATGTCCACCATCACCATTGAGCGCGTCTCAAAGCAGTTTGAACAACACCCGGTGTTGCAGGACTTGAGTCTGACCATCCCGAATGGCT
>CAYHDD010000406.1:0-3840 GCA_964355195.1 uncultured Rhodoferax sp.
TGCTTCCCGTGGACGATTGCCCTGCTGGGCGGCACTCATGTCTGCCTGCGTCGGGTCGAGGCGCAGGCGATTCTTGAGGCCATCAAGACACATGCTGTGGACCACTACTGCGCCGCACCGATAGTGCACAACCTGTTGCTGGCAGCGCCGCCCAGCCTGCTGGAGGGCATGGCACACAAGGTGCGCGGCATGGTGGCGGCGGCGTCGCCACCGGCCTCGATGATCGAGGGCATGGCGCGCATCGGCTTTGACATCACCCATGTCTATGGACTGACCGAGGTCTATGGCCCTGCATCGGTGGCGGTCAAGCGCGCGCAATGGGCCCACGAAGGTCTGTCAGAGCAGACCCGCCTCAATGCGCGTCAGGGCGTGCGCTACCTGTTGCAGGAAGGCATGAGCGTGCGCGACCCAGAGACGATGCAGGAGCTCCCGGCCGACGGGCAGAGCATGGGCGAAATCATGTTTTGCGGGAACATTGTGATGAAGGGTTATTTGAAGAACCCCGCCACCAGTGCCGAGGCCTTTCGCGGTGGCTGGTTTCACACCGGCGACCTGGCCGTGATGGAGAGTGACCGCTACGTCCGAATCAAGGACCGCAGCAAAGACATCATCATCTCGGGCGGCGAGAACATCAGCTCGATCGAGGTAGAGGATGCGCTCTACCGGCATCCGGGCGTACTGGTCTGTGCCGTGGTCGCCAAGCCCGATGAGCGCTGGGGCGAGGCCGTGCTGGCCTACGTGGAGCGCAAGGTGGGCAGTGAAGTGAGTGCGGTCGATCTGCTGGCGCACTGCAGGCCGTTGCTGGCGAGCTACAAGCTGCCGCGTGATATCCGCTTCGAGCCCATCCCCAAGACCGCCACTGGAAAAATTCAGAAGTTTGAATTACGGGTGCGCGCAAAGCAGGGCTGAGCGCCGACCCGGCGCGAGCTGGGAAAGCGGCGAACGGCTATGCCTCAGGCCAGACGGCCATCCCGAAAATCGCTCAGTGCCTGATAAATCTCGGCACGCGTGTTCATGACAAACGGACCGTACTGCTCTATGGGTTCATTCAGCGGCTGTCCGGCAATCAGCAGGGCCCTGGACTCGCCTCGGGCCTTCAGCACCACGCCATCCGCGTCGGCGTCGCTGGCAAGGATCGCCATGCGCTGCAGGGGGATCGTGGTCCCGTCGATCTCGACTTCGCCCCGGTAAACGTAGACGAAAGCATTGTGATCCGCAGGCAGCTGCTGCGAGAAACGTGCGCCAGCGGGCAGCTGCAAGTCCAGGTACAGCGGCGCCGTGGCTTCGCGCGTGACTGCGCCCGCAACACCATGACTCTGCCCGGCAATCACTGCCACGCTGACGCCGGCTGGTGTGACGAATCGCGGTAATTCGGCCGCCTTGAAATCGCGGTACCAGGGGTCCGACATCTTGTCGCGTGCTGGCAGATTCAGCCACAGCTGAAAGCCCTCCATCGCGCCTTCTTCCTGCTGCGGAATTTCGCTGTGAATGACGCCACGGCCAGCTGTCATCCATTGCATGCCGCCATTCTCCAGCAACCCCTCGTGGCCAGCGCTGTCGCGGTGGCGCATGCGTCCGGCAATCATGTAGGTGATGGTCTCGAAGCCACGGTGCGGATGGTCGGGAAAGCCCGCAATGTAATCGTCCGGGTTGACGCTACCAAAGGCATCGAGCATCAGGAAGGGATCAAGTCGGCGTTGCAGGTCCTGCGTCAAGACGCGCGTCAGTTTGACGCCTGCGCCGTCGGATGTGGGCTGACCGATAACAAGGCGTTCCAAGCGGCGCGGGCAATGAACTGGTTCGGGCGTGAGAGTGGAAGGTGTCATACGGAGTTCCTGAAACATGGGTGGGTCGATGGCGCCGCCATTTTCCACGCTTTTGAGCTGTCGTCATTTCCGGAAAGTTTCATAGGGTCCGCTCGGAGTAGACTCCAAACTTTTTGGAGCCAACTCCATGCCATCGAGTACCACGCTCACATTGCCCGAGGACGTGCGCATGGTTGTCCCGGACTCGATCGGTCTGATCACGCCCTACGTGCTGATGGAGCAGCAAGACTGGTTTGAAGACGAGATCAAGTTTCTGCGTCGCCTGTTGAGGACTGGGCAAAAAGTCATCGACATTGGTGCCAACTACGGCGTCTACACCCTGTCCATGGCCAAGACCGTTGGCCCCAGTGGCGCGGTGTGGGCTTTCGAGCCAGCCTCAAGCACCATGGCGCTGCTGGCGCAAGGGGTTGCCAGCAACGGTTTTCTTCAGGTCGTGCTGGAGGGCAGCGCGCTCTCCAGCCATAGCGGCAGTGCCCAGTTGTCGCTGAGCGATCAGTCGGAGATGAATTCGCTGGTTAGAGCGGACGAGTCGGCTGCGCACACTGAGACGGTCCCTCTCGTCACGCTCGATGAATGCATGCAGAAGTACGGCTGGCGTGACATCGCTTTCATGAAGATTGATGCCGAGGGTGAAGAGGCCAATATTTTGAAGGGAGGTCGGCGCTTTTTTGCCACGATGTCACCGCTGATCCAGTACGAGGTCAAGGCTGGCGCTGAGCTGCATCTGGAGTTGATTACGGCATTTGAGGACTTGGGCTATGACTCGTATCGGCTGGTGCCCGGCTTGAACCTGCTGATACCGTTCGATACGGTCAGTGTGCCGGACGGCTACCTGTTGAATTTGTTTTGCTGCAAGTATGACTGCGCTGATTTGCTCGCTGACGCCGGGTTTTTGTTGACCTCGGTGCCGCAGGAACTGACAGCGTCGCCGTCGACACCCGAGCAGATGCACGCCTCCCACGGCTGGCGTCAAACGCTGGCGCATCTTGCCTATGGCAGCGAACTCGCTGCCCAGTGGGAGCAAGGCATGGCGCAGGGGGGGAGTGTCGAGCTGACGCAGGCTTTGACTTGTTACGCAGTCAGTCAGGACACGGCGCTCAGTGCCGAGAAGCGCTTCACGGCGTTGGGCCGAAGTTTCAGCTTGCTCAAAGTTCTGTGCGAAGGCCAGCCGGTATCTTTGCGCTGGGCCAGTTTGGCGCGTGTCGCCAGGGACTACGGCGCAAGGGCTGTGGCGGTGGCCGCACTGAATCAATTGGCCCAGCACCTGGTGGCGGGCAATCCGATCAATCACGGAGAACCTTTCCTGGCGCCCAACCGTCGCTTTGACTCAATTCCCATTGGAGGACAGGGCTTCAACTGGATTCTGGCCTCGGTGCTGGAGGAGTTTGAAAACCTGAGCGCCTATTCGTCGTTCTATTCCGGTGAGTCGGCAAGGCGGCGCCTTGAAATGATCCGTGACCTGGGCATGGGCAGCGACGAAATGGCGCGTCGCCTGAACCTGCTGCAGCGCCGTTTTGGCGCTGGGTGAGGTGAATTGGCGCAAGCTGGGGCTCGTTCAGCAATGAGTTGAGCGTGCCAACCCTCGTCAACTGTCCTCACCGTCTTGATGGACGCCGGTTTATGCAGGGCAAGAGGAAGGGCCGGAAGGTAGAGACGACACCGACCGACCCCGGACCACAATGCAACGGACTTTGTATCGTAGCCTCCAATAATATTAACGGCAGCGTCATCGGTATCGACATACTTCACGCAAGATTGGCTCAAGCTCATTTGCCTGGAGCCACCAAATTGAAACCCCGGCACTAGGCCGGGGTTGTGAGCCTCTTGGTTGTTGAACACAAGGCTCCCACTTAACGAGGTAAGCGGAGGGACGCAATCGCGTCTGGGTCTACTGTAGCACTACGACAAGCAATGATTTGCGCGAAAAGAGCGGTATTGGCGCAGCAGATGGCGCATTTGTCCAACAGCCCAAGGTAGTACAAGTCGTTGGCCCAGTTTTGTCTACTCAGAGACC
>CAYHDD010000407.1:0-3839 GCA_964355195.1 uncultured Rhodoferax sp.
TCAGCAAAGCCAGCCGCAACATCGTCGGCTTTGAATTCGAGACGCTGCAAGTTTCAAGCTGATAGCGCCATCAAAACAGGCGCTGGCGGGCAACAAGCCCTGCGACAATTCGGCACCATGTTCCATATCGTCCTGGTCGAGCCTGAAATTCCGCCCAACACCGGCAACGTCATCCGGCTGGCGGCCAATACCGGTTGCACACTGCACCTGGTGGAACCGCTGGGCTTTTCGATGGACGACAGGCACCTGCGCCGCGCCGGGCTGGACTACCACGAGTACGCCCAGATCAGGCGCCACGCGGATTGGCAGACTTTCCTTGCCGATCAGCAACCACCCGCCGAACGCCTGTTCGCCCTCACCACGCGCGCCAGCCGCCTCGTGCACCAGGTGCCGTTTGCCCCTGGCGACTGGCTCGTGTTCGGCGCCGAGACGCGCGGCTTGAGCGAAGCGGTGCGGCAGTCCTTCGATGCTGCACAATGCCTGAAGCTGCCGATGCGCGCTGGACAGCGCAGCTTGAACCTGTCGAACGCGGTTGCCGTCACGGTATTTGAAGCCTGGCGGCAGAACCAGTTTCGAAAGTAGTTCTCTGTCGGCACGATGCGCCGATGTAGCATGCAAGCGAGGCCGGGCGCAATGTGACTCGGTTCGACAGGGAGAATACAGGCTCGAAGCTGCGCTAATGAGCTTGGCGCCTGCAAGTACAATGTAATTCCTAAAGTTTAGGTTTACTATTTACTGATATGTTGCCCCGCCACATTCAAACCCAGCTCCAGACCTTGCTGACGCACTTCCCCTGTGTGGTGCTCACGGGTGTGCGCCAATGCGGCAAAACCACGCTGCTGGGCACACTGGGGCCGCAGTGGCAGCACTTTGACATGGAAAACTCGGCCGACCGCCAGCAACTGCTGGACGACCCGGATTTGTTTTTGCGCCTGCACGATGCCCATGTGGTGATTGACGAAGCGCAGTTGGCGCCAGCCTTGTTTTCAGCCCTGCGCGTGGCCATCGACCGGGACCGCAGCCAAAAAGGGCGGTTTATTCTGTCAGGCTCCAGTTCTCCCGCTTTGGTGAAGCAAATTTCTGAAAGCCTGGCCGGTCGCGTGGCGCTGCTTGAAATGGCCCCCTTGAGTTTGTCTGAAGCCTGGCAACAACCGCCCTCTGCGCTATATGGCTTGCTGGCCCACGGTGCCGCGTTGGCCAAAATACACGCCGCTGCCAAGCCAGAGCTGAGCGTGCAGCAGGTGCGCGACTACTGGTTTAAGGGCGGCTACCCCGAGCCGTGGCTGAGCGGCATGGATAGTTTTCGCGATCTGTGGGCGCGCAACTACATCGACACCTATTTGCTGCGCGACATCAGTGCTTTGTTCCCCGGCCTCAACCGCGACCGGTTTCGACAGTTTGTCAACCTGCTCAGCCAGCACTCGGGCAACCTCCTGAACAACGCCGACATCGCACGCACGCTGGGTGTCAGTGAGCCCACCGTGCGCGACTGGCTGCACATTGCCCACGACACTTTTTTGTGGCGGCATATTCCTGCCTGGGACCCATCCAGCACCAAACAACTCGTCAAACACCCCAAGGGCTATTTGCGTGACAGTGGTTTGCTGCACCGGTTGCTGCGCATTGCGGACAGCCAGCTACTGGCAACCCACCCGATAGCGGGCAAGTCGTGGGCAGGCATGGTGGTGGAGATGTTGCTCAGGGGCTTCGAGAATGCCGGTTTTGAGGTGAAGCCGTTTCATTACCGTACCCGGGGTGGTGCCGAGATTGATCTGATCTTGCAGGGCCAGTTTGGCAGTGCAACCGTGCTGCCGATTGAAATAAAACTCACGCAACAGGGCGACAAACGCGCCTTGCGCTCGCTGGCCGATTTCATCAGCGTCAACGACTGTCCGCTCGGGCTGGTCATCAACAACGACGAACGTGCGCGCTGGCTTGATGAGCGCATTTTGGGGATACCGGCAGCTTGTCTTTGAACCGCACCACAAGGCCAGTGGCGATGGTGGTGATGCGCCGATGTAACATGCCAACGAGGCTGGGCGCAATGTGACTCGGTTCGACAGGGAGAATACAGGCTCGAAGCTGCGCTAATGAGAATGGCGCAAGCAGCAAAGAATGGGGTCCCCTTGAACACGTTCAAACGCATCGCATTGATTTTGCTTGCCACCGTGCTCGCTACAGACCAGGTCAACGCCCAGCAGTATTTGCGCATTGGCACCGGCGGCACAGCTGGCACCTATTACCCGGTCGGTGTCTTGATCGCCGCTGCGGTGTCGCAGCCGGACAAAACCATGGCTACCGCGCAAAGCAGCAATGGCTCGCTTGGCAATGTCATCAGCGTGGCCGCAGGCTCGCTGGAATCGGGCTTCAGCCAGGCCGACGTGGCGAGCTGGGCCTACCACGGAACCGGCATATTCGAAGGCAAACCACGCCTGAGCAGCTTGCGCCTGATCGCCAACCTGTACCCGGAAAGTATTCACATTGTGGTCAGGAAGGGCGTGGGCATCAAGACCGTTGCCGACCTCAAGGGCAAGCGTGTGGCGCTGGACGAATCGGGCTCGGGCACTCTCATCAACGCCCGCCAGGTGCTGGCGGCCTACGGGCTGGGCGAGGCCGACCTCCACGCCGAATACATCAAACCCAATCAAGCCGGCGACAAGATCAAGGCCGGGACGCTGGACGCGTTCTTCTTCACGGGCGGCGCGCCAGCCAAGGCCATTACCGATCTGCTTGCCAGTGGTATCGACCTGTTGCCCATCGACGGCCCTCAGGCTCAGCGCCTGCGCTCGGCGAGTGCCTTTCTTGCCACCGACAGCATAGCTGCCGAGACCTATCCTGGCATCGCCGCCACAGCAACGCTGGCGGTGGGGGCACAGTGGGTCACGCGCGATACGGTGGACGCCGAACTGGTGTACCAGGCCACCAAGGCACTCTACAGCGCTGCGGCACAACAGGCGCTGACGCAGGGCCACCCAACGGGCCGCTACATCACACTGACCAGCGCCGTGCAGGGCGCGGGAATCCCGTTTCATCCGGGTGCAATGCGGTTTTACAAAGAGACGGGTGCATTGAAGTAGCATGAAACTCAAGTTTCATCTCACTCCAACCTTGGTGGCGCTGACCAGCGCCGTGCTGATGCTCGGCTTCACGGCCTATGAGCTGACGCAGGAACGCACCGAGACGATTGCACGTGCCGAGCTGCAAACGCAGAACTACGCCCGACTGCTCGAAGAGCATGCGCGCCAGACCTTGCACCGCGTGGGTGCCAGCCTGGCCCAGACCGATGCGGCGTTGCTGCCACTGCGCGGCCCGGGCGGGCTCGATGTGGCGCATGCGCAGCTGCTGTTAACCCAATTGCTGCCCACCGATCTGCTGATTCAAAACCTGATGTTGCTGGACGCCAGCGGCAAGCTGGTCCTCTCCACCCAGGCCCAAGCTGATGCGAGCTATCAGGCAGGCGTGGACAGCGACTACTTTGCACCCCACGTTCGCGGTGCCGACCGCGAACTCGTGTTTGGCAGCCCGGTGAGGGCTGCTGGGGGCCAGTGGTTGCTGCCGGTGAGCCGCCGTGTGGGGCCAACGGCCGGAGCGTTCAACGGCGTCCTGGTGGCCATGGTTCGCGCTGCGTACCTTCAGTCGTTTTACGACTCCATTGAACGCGGACCGGAGGGTCTTGTAACACTCTTCCTGTCGTCCGGCTCGGCCGTGGTCACCTCGCCGATGGCCGACAACGTGATCGGCAGGAACTGGTCCCAATCCCCCCTGTTTCGCCAGCATTTGCCGGCCTGGCCCACCGGCACCGTGCGCCAGGTCGTTGTCAAAGACGGCGTCGAACGCAT
>CAYHDD010000408.1:0-3827 GCA_964355195.1 uncultured Rhodoferax sp.
AAGGATATTCCGGTGGCTGGTCAACTATTTCGTACCAACACCGACAACAATCGCAAGACCGAGTTGCTGGTACTGATCACCCCGTACATCGTGGCCGACGACCATGATGCGCAGGAAATTACCGATGCTTTTCGCAATCAACTGGGCGATTGGGCAGCGCCGAAACCTCTGAAGAAATAGGCCACTCGACGTATGCATGGACTGGCACGGTGTTTTGCCCTGAAAACTACTTGCTGGTCAGAATCTGAGCCGGATACATAGCGCACTGCCCATGACAAATGCAGTCGAAATTCGGTCACGATTGGCATCAAGATAGGCGTTTCCGACCCGTTTTGGACCATCGCCAAAGGGCCAAATATAGTCATCAATAATTAGCCAGCCACCGTCTGCTACCAAGTCACTCCACGCTTCAACGTCGGCGTTCGCGCTTTCGTAACTGTGGTTTCCATCGATGTGCAACAGGGCAATCCGGCCTGTGTAGCGTGTTTTTCCGAAAACAGGGGTTGTTACTTCGTGTGCCGCGCGATAGCACATGGCACCTTCGGTGGATGGCACTCGAAGGTAATTGACGTCGCCTCGACTATAGGGCGACAAGTTGAGTTGAAAAACGCGGAGCGCTTCCTCGGCGCTGAACTGTGCTGAAGCAGTGTCCACCAGGCCATTTTTATCATGCTGAACCAGATGTGCATCTGACCAGGGGTCTACGCACAGCAGTTTGCCAATTCCAAAGCATTGCGCCAGTCTCAAGAAAATAAAAGCGGACTTACCCCACCAACTGCCAATCTCGACCACATCTCCGGCGGGGCAATAGCGGGCAATTTCATACAAGGCACGCAGCTTTTCATGGTCACACATGCCGGGTATGGTTTCGGCGTGCAAGTAAAGGGCAGCCACCTCCAACTCGGTCATGTTTGGCTTGGCTTCGTCGTCCACCGCGAGCGGCAAGGGGTTGCCAAGGAGCGAGCGGGCCTGGGCAATCGCCGTTCGGTACGCAGCCAGCTCAACGTTTGCAGGGGAAGCGTTCAAAGGAGAAACACCGGGGGCAATGTGTGCCAGTTCCCGACTGAGATAGTCCCACACTACGGGATGACACGAATAGATACCGCTCACGCTCAAATCCCGGATGGCCTTTCCAAGCTCAGCGGCAAAAGTATCCTGATTGATGTACGGCAGGGTCCGCCAAGCGGGGTACTGTGCCCGTGACGGATCATAGGCGAGCGAAGAGGCACCAATCACTCGGCGCTGCTCACGTTGGCAAGTATGGAAGAACTCCAGTGCCCCTGGCATTCCGGCAGGGAAAATTAGAATTGAGTTATCCACATTCATGCGTCAACCATCAGTGTAGGGCTGTGGGTGGGTTCGCACAGCAAAAAAATGCTGGCGCACAAATCCGGATAAATCTGCCCCAGTTTGTAACAACCGTTCAGGTATTCTTTGGAAATAATGTCTGTTTGTAGCAGGCGATCCCATTGAAAGTTCGCCAGTGCTTTGAAAAAGATACCAGACCGGTGTATGACCGTCAACCCCGCAGCAACTGCGTCCCGCTCTAACGTGTCCAAGCTGTAAGTGCAGCGGTGACCATGCATGGCCTCTGCCGGGGTGACGGCAGCGTTATGGCTAATCAAGCCCATCTTCACTGCGATTTGCCTTGAAGGCGCGTTGGCATTTGGACAGACCAGGAAGAGCCTGCCTCCTTCCGTCAACCATTCTTCGTTGATGCGTTTCAGCACCAGGACTGGGTCGTCCAAGTGTTCCAGCACATGGGTTAACACAATGTTGTCATAGCGCTTTGGCAAGATCGCATCTTCAAAGAGGGAATTGATGAACTTCACCTTAGCGCCTAACTTCACCTTGGCTTCCTCGATGGCGGTGGCCGAAGCCTCGACTCACGTGACATCGTCGAAATAGGGGAGGAATCTCTCGGTGAAGTCGCCCTTGAAACACCAAAGCTCCAGCAGGCTGCCCGGTCTGAAAAATGGTTCGAACGAGCGAATCATGTAGGGATGCATCACGTCATAGTCAAACGAATACGCGTATTTTCGTCCGTCTTCCATGCTGTCTGAGTCATGAAATTCATGATTGAAATTTCTTGGTTTACCCACAATACCTCCAATGACCAACCAGTCGATTCTTGACTACCGCTCAGCTTCAGCCAAGCCAAACCCGTGCCGACCGAATTCGTTCCCGTTGTACAACAAGTACACTTTGCCATCGCACTCAAACACATGCGGATAGCACTGCATCTGCGCATCCCAGCCATCAACTGAAACGTCTATGCCCGCCAGGTTATCGTCACGCGTCCACTTTTCGAGATCCGTGGACCATGCATAGCCGATACGATAGGCGCGGCTGCTATCTTGCCGGAAGCCATAGGCCTGACGGAAGCAGAAATACATGTGGTAGACGCCCTCCACGCAGATCACCGTGGGCAAGGCCTGGCACTCGTCAGCATTCAGCCGGTCGGTGATAATTTGCCGTCCGTCGCGCTGCCAGTTGATGCCATCCGATGACGTGGCGTGGGTGATCTTGTAGACCCGGTCCGGCGGCTCGGTCTCCCTGAACTTCTGCCACTTGGTGCCATAGATGTACCACATGTGGAACGTATCATCAAAGCGCTGCACAAAAGCATCAGCCACCAGAAACGGTTCATTCAGCGAAGCCGTCAACAAGGGGCCGGTGCCGTGGCGCTGGAAGCTTCGACCGTCATCATGACTGATGGCGAGGCCGATCGACGCATCGGCCGAAACCGACACCTTGCGATTCCAGCCAGTGGTGTAGGCCAAAACCCGGTCACCATCCCTGTGCACGTTGATGGGAAAAATACCGTGCTCATCAAAGCTGCCCAGCCCGCCCAGCGGGAGCACCGCCTGATTCGAGACTCCAAGTAACCGGTTCATGTCACGCGAAAAATCGGCATAGGCGACATGACTGAGGTATTTGCCCAGGCTGTCGCGCTCGCGCGTTGAAAAATACACCCGCACCCGATCCGACAGCACCAGCGTCTGCGGCGACTGGGCGAATTCCACACAGCGGTTGGGCAATTGGTGCTCGGTTGGATCGAACAGTTTTCCCAGTTTCTTCCATTTCATGCCTTCCCCCATGCACTCGTCGACTCCAGCACGGCCAGTCCGAACCCGGCGCGACCCATACCGTTGCCTTGATAAAACATGTAAGTAGCACCGTCAAGTTCAAAGACATGCGGATAATTGATCATTTCCGAATCCCAGCCGGTTTCGGACAAGCAGATGTCCATCAAGGCATCATTTCGCTGCCAGTTCACCATGTCCGGCGACGAGGCGTAACCAATGCGGTAGCCGCCCTCACGCCCCTTGTAGTTGCGGATGTCCCGGTAGGAAAAGAACATGTGGTAACGACCATTGCGATAGGTCACGTCCGGGCAGGCCTGGCATTCATGTTCGCCCAGCGTGTCCGCAATCAAATCCCGCCCCAGTTTGACCCAGTCGATGCCGTTATCCGAGGTGGCCATGCGAATTTTGTAAACCGGCTCGGGTTTGCCATCGGTGATCCGCCATTCCTTGCCCGACACGTACCAGAGCTGCCAGCGTCCGTTAAATTTGCGAATGCGCGGGCTACCGAGCAGGAAAGGCTCGTCTGGCGTAAAGGACAGTACCGGCCCTTCGCCCAATCGCCGGAAACTTTCTCCACCGTCGCAACTGATGGCCAGACCGATGGCGGCGTTGAACGGCACCGATTCACAGCGCGTCCAACCAGCATAATAAGCGCGAATCTCGTCGCCATCGCGGATCACCGACACCGGGTAGGTGCCAAACTCATCGAAGGTGCCGTACTTCCCCAGCGACATGACC
>CAYHDD010000409.1:0-3816 GCA_964355195.1 uncultured Rhodoferax sp.
GGTAGCACACCCCGGCACCTCGGCTTCAGCGGCCGGGTGCGAATGTAGTTCAGCAGTTGGGCACGCTCGGCGCTGCCAGCTTCCGTGGCGAAGTCCATCGGCTCCTGTGGTCAACGTGACACAGGTTACGGGGCTGTTCAATGACCCGGCAACGCCTTCGCTGTACGGCTGCGCCACGCGGCTTGCGAAATCGTTTTCTGCAGAGGGCCTGAGCGATTGGCAGATGTTTGCGGAACAGGTAAAAAGGTTTCGCGATGCAGTCGGCGCAAGCTGATAGATCAGTGACTCCTACTTGCCAAAGCGCGACGGGCACAAAACTTCGATCACGTGTCTGCCATTCTTGCGGTAGACCGTAAAGTCACTGTCCAAGGTCAGCACCGGGCTTTGCGGATGCATTTCACACAGGCGTACCAGACACGCGTCCGCCAGCGACATGGGCACATCGGCGTAGCGGCGGATCATTGTCAGCAGGGCGCTATGCTGGTCTGCCACCGCAATGCCGATGTTCAGAAAGCCCTCTGCCAGCATTTCCAACAAGGCGGCACGGGCGCCACTGGTTTGCCGGGTAAGGTAGGTTGCCTCAGCCAGCACTGCTTCGCAGGTGAGCATGGGTGGCTGAATTTCACGTAATTGCTGTACCACCCAGGCGTGATGCGTGTCACTGCGGTTGAGCAGGGCCACCAGCGGCCCGGTGTCCACAATGACACCGTGCTTCATTGCCCAAAACCGCGCAGGTGCTCAGGGTTGGTCGATAAATCGGCGGCGCCTTCGAGCATGCCAATCCATCTCGCGGCGCGGTCGGCACACGATGCGTTTTGCGCCGCCACGTCACCCTGCAAATAGGCCGTCAGCGCAGTACGAATGATCTCGCTCTGACTGGCAGCGCTGCTTTGCGCGCGCTGCACCAGATCGTGAAACAACGGGTCGGGCAGTTTGATGGAAATGGCTTTCATTGCACCATTGTATTACCGTTGTGGCAATTGAGAAATACTATTCACGCAAACTCAATAATCGGCTGGTCCACCATCAAGCTTTCGCCCTTGCTGGCCAGCACCTTGCCGACCACACCATCGGCCACGGCAAACAGCACGTTTTCCATCTTCATGGCTTCGATCACCGCGACGCGCTCGCCTGCCTGAACCTTTTGACCCGGCTGCACAGCGACGTCAACCAGCAGGCCAGGCATCGGTGACAGCACGAAACGGCTCATGTCCGGCGGCGCTTTGTAGGGCATCTGCGCCAGCAGTTCAGCGGCACGGCGTGGCAGCACCAGCGCATCAATCCGCTTGCCGTTGTGAGACACGCTGATGGCCAATGCATTTTTGACGCCCAAACCACCACGCTCAACTTGCGCCGTGAAGGCTTGCCCATTGCAAGTGCCGCTGATGCGGATTTCGCCCAAACGGTAGTTACTGCAAAGCTTGTAGCGCTTAGCACCAACGCTGACCAGGCCGCAGCCGGTCTTGCCGTCAAACTCGGTTATTGACACCGGGGTCTGCGTATTCACGCCCTGCTGCCCCAGGCTCACCACAACAAAGTCCTCACCGATCGCGACCTCATGTCCCTCCATCTGCCCACTGATGGCAGTCGCACGATTGCGGTATTTGCGATGCACAAAGGCGGCCAGCGCCAACAGCAGGTCAGCGTCTTCATGCGGTACATCCTGGGCTCGAAAACCCTGCGCATAGTGCTCGGCAATGAAGCCCGTGTTGAAGTCGCCGGCTACAAACTTGGGGTGCGCCAGCAGAGCCGCCTGGAATGGGATGCTGCTGCTGACGCCGCGGATCACAAAACCGTTGAGTGCCTCGCGCATCTTGGCGATGGCGTCCAGCCTGTCCTTGCCGTGCACGATCAGCTTGCAGATCATCGAGTCGTAGAACATCGGAATTTCGCCACCCTCCTGCACGCCGGTATCGACCCGCACACCCTCCCAATGATCGATATCGGATGCAAACATGGTCTGTGTCGGCGGTTGAAAGCGCACCAGACGGCCGGTGGAGGGAAGAAAATTGCGAAATGGGTCTTCGGCGTTGATGCGGCATTCGATGGCCCAGCCATCCCGCTTCACGTCGATTTGCGTCAGCGGCAGTTTCTCGCCGGCCGCCACACGGATCATCAGTTCGACCAGATCCAGCCCGGTAATGCATTCGGTCACAGGGTGCTCGACCTGTAGTCGCGTATTCATTTCCAGGAAGTAGAAGCTCTGGTCCTTGCCAACCACAAACTCAACGGTGCCTGCGCTCTCGTATTTCACAGCCCGTGCCAAAGCCACCGCCTGCTCGCCCATGGCTTTGCGCGTGGCGTCACTGATAAACGAGGACGGCGCTTCCTCAATCACTTTTTGGTGGCGACGCTGGATAGAGCATTCACGTTCGTTGAGGTAGACCATGTTGCCAAAGCTGTCGCCTATCAACTGGATCTCAATGTGGCGCGGCTCCTCGACGTACTTTTCGACAAAGACGCGATCGTCGCCGAAGCTGTTGCGCGCCTCGTTTTGACAACTGGTGAAACCATCAAAAGCCTGAGCGTCGTTGTAGGCCACGCGCAGCCCTTTGCCGCCGCCCCCGGCACTGGCCTTGATCATGACCGGGTATCCGATGCCCGTGGCGATCTCTACCGCCTGGTCCGCGCTCTCAATCGCGCTGTTCACACCGGGAATACAGTTGACCCCAGCCGCACCGGCCAGCTTCTTTGATTCGATCTTGTCACCCATGGCCGCCATGGAGTAGTGTTTTGGTCCAATGAAGACGATGCCCTCTTCCTCGACACGCTTGGCAAACGCAGCGTTTTCGCTCAAGAAACCATAGCCAGGATGAATCGCCTGTGCACCGGTCTGCTTGCAAGCGGCGATGATCTTGTCAGCCACCAAGTAGCTCTCTCGACTGGCTGCCGGACCGATCAGAACTGCCTCATCCGCCAGCATCACATGGCGCGCCTCCTTGTCGGCCTCGGAGTAGACGGCCACCGTTTTGATGCCCATCTTGCGAGCCGTTTTGATCACCCGGCAAGCGATCTCACCGCGATTAGCGATCAGGATCTTTGTAAACATATTCTTGTTCCTAAAAAATGTTGGGGACAGAGCTTGTCCACTTCGTGTGACTGCGGTGTGTTCCGCAAGTTCTCACAAGGGAATATTCCCGTGCTTGCGCCACGGGTTTTCAAGTTTCTTGTCGCGCAGCATCACGAGCGATCGGCAAATGCGTTTGCGCGTTTCGTGCGGCAAGATCACGTCGTCAATGAAGCCGCGTGCACCGGCGACGAACGGGTTGGCGAAGCGTGCCTTGTATTCGGCCTCCTTGGCGGCCAGTTTGACCGGGTCCCCCTTGTCTTCGCGGAAGATGATTTCGACCGCACCTTTGGCACCCATGACAGCGATCTCGGCGTTGGGCCAGGCCAGGTTGACGTCACCGCGCAGATGTTTGGAACTCATCACGTCATAGGCACCGCCATAGGCCTTGCGTGTGATCACCGTAATCTTGGGTACCGTGCACTCGGCAAAGGCGTAAAGCAGCTTGGCACCGTGCTTGATGATGCCGCCGTACTCCTGTGCTGTGCCAGGCATGAAACCGGGCACATCGACAAAGGTGATGACCGGGATATTGAAGGCGTCGCAGAATCTCACAAAGCGTGCCGCCTTGATGGAGCTCTTGATGTCCAGACAGCCCGCCAGGACCAGGGGCTGGTTCGCCACCACACCCACTGTCTGACCCTCCATGCGACCAAAACCAATCAGGATGTTCTTGGCATACTCGGGCTGAAGCTCAAAGAAGTCACCATCGTCCATCGTCTTGACGATCAGCTCCTTCATGTCGTAGG
>CAYHDD010000410.1:0-3797 GCA_964355195.1 uncultured Rhodoferax sp.
GCACCGACTTCATTGAGGGTCTGGCCAAGGTGAACGGCAAGTTCGTCATTCTGCTGGACGTCAATCAGGTGCTCTCGGTTGAGGACCTGGAGGTCTTGACACAATTGGCTGAGCGGCCGCAGTTATCGGTGGCCTAACGCGGGAAGAATGCAGCGCCAGCAGGGCCAGCGGCCAGCACCGGCGCACAGGATGAACCAGCCTGCCAGGGAAAGCAGCGTCGTCACGGAATCAGGTGCGTTGCGCCACCACGTTGACCGTGCCAAGCGTCACGACGGTTGGTGTCTGACCGGTGCTGGCATGCCCTTCCTGTGCCACGGCATCGAACTTCAGAAGCATGGCACCGTGGATGGCGACCGTCATCAGCACTGCAACAAAAAGTCCGGCAAAACGGGTTGTGCGATTCGTGTTCATTTGTTCTCTCCAATTTGAGGCCACTGCGGCCGGTTGAAGAGAATGTAGGACGGCTCGATTCGGATTTCAATCCCATTGCGACAGGCTGCGCGATGGCGAGACCGGTGCGGCAGATTCGGCGACAGAGCGGGCGTCGGAGTGGGCAAATGTGTCTTTCACCTTCCCATTTTTGGATGTCAAGATGTGAATGCGTTACAGTTGCTCCAGGAGATCTACCATGACGAGCGCAGCGACAAACCCACCACTATTTCACCGTCGGCAAAGGCGAGGGCTCGCAGAGCTACCGACTTCTATCGGCGGCACTCGGGGGCTTACGAGGAACATCAGCGCCAGCGGTGTGTTTATCGTGCAAAGCAACGAGCAAGAGATTGGCTCACGCATAGATTTCACGTTGGACCTTGACACCGTTGGTGGCAAGCTCAAATTGTGCTGTGAAGGCAGGGTTGTTCGGGTGGAGAAGATAGATGACAGGTTCGGTATAGGGATGAAGATTCGGAGCCAGACCGTAAGAAGTTTCAGCTAGGTTTGATGGGTGTTCACGCAAGCACAGCCACCTGAAATGTCGCCCTCTAACAGTAAACCAGTTCTGAAGCGGCGCAAGCCGGGCTGGCGGGTTGTCCTTGGCAGGACAGCCTGGTCCAGGTACACGTATGAACGGCCCGAAGGTGATGAGCTGAAGCTTCTTGGGAGCGTGGGCAAGGGGGCGCAAGTTGGCGCGCTGGCCATGACGGCTGAAGGTGAGTATGTGCAGGTGGTTGGCGACCACCTGACGCCTCTGAGGACCAAGGAGATTGCAAAGGCTGTTGCCAATGCGCCAAAGGAATCGAATCCAGAGTTTTCAAGAGAGACCCCGTCCTGGCTGGTGGCCCGCAAGGAATCCCCGGCACCGGCGGTTATCGTGAAGAAGCGCCGTGTTGCGTTGAGGCCGTAGGCGAAACCCTGTCGCACAAACTTGGTTCCGGGTCTGGATCGGCCTGCCACTGTGCCACCCAAAGGAGTAACTCCTGAGCTGGCATCGGTCGAGCAATGACGAAGCCCTGCGCCTGTTCGCAACCCAGTAGCAGCAGCAAGCTGCCATGGGCCACGGTCTCTACCCCCTCGGCGATGACCTGTCGCTTGAAAGACGCTGCCAGGCCGATGATGCCTTCAAGAATAGCCAGATCGTTCTGATCTTCCAGCATGTCGCGCACAAAGCTCTGGTCGATCTTGAGCGTTTCCACGCGAAGGCGCTTGAGGTAGGTCAGTGACGAATAGCCCACATCGGCCAACCAGCCCAAGGCTTCCTGTTCGAGTTGGCCTTCGGTCATTGTGCCCTCCCAGGCTCTAATTTGATCTGCTCCTGTGCGGGGCTTAACCCGTCAACAGGGCGACGTAGGGCTCATAGCTGTAGCTGCGGTTCTTCTTCTGTCCAGTCAGTTCGACCACGATGCCCATGTTCTCCAGCACCTTCACCGCTGCGTTGGCGGTGGGGAAACTGGTGACTAACCTCTGGCGCACCTGCTCAATCGTGAAGCGCGGCATCATGGGCAGCAACTCGAACAAGCGATAGCTCGCTGGCCCGGCCTTGGGGGACGCCAGCAAACGACGGCGGTCCGCTGTCAACAGGCTGGCAACGGCAACGATGTTGCGCTCGGCATCCTGCGCCGCCTTGGCGACGCCTTCCAGGAAGAAGGACACCCAGCCCTCCCAATCGCCCTCGGTACGCACGTTGGCCAGGCGGCGGTAATACTCGGCCTGGTGTTGCTTCAGGTATCCGCTCAGGTACATCAGCGGCTCGGGCAGCAGGCTCCAGTGCTCCAGCAGCGCGGCAATCAGCAAGCGCCCGATGCGGCCATTGCCATCCAGAAACGGGTGAATGCTTTCAAATTGCAGGTGAATCAGCGCGGTCTTCACCAGTGGCGGCAGGGCTTGCGAGGCATCGTGAATGTACCGCTCCAGGTCGGCCAGCAAGTCAGGCAAGCGCTCGGGCGGTGGGGGCACAAACACCGCACTGCCGGGCCGTGTGCCGCCAATCCAGTTTTGAGAACGGCGCAACTCACCCGGCTGCTTACCGGAACCCCGAGCGCCATCCAGCAACAGGCGGTGGGCATCGCACAGCAGGCGCACGCTCAGTGGCAGACCGCCAGGGTCGCGCAAGTTGTGCTGCATCAGCCGGAAGGCACGCAGGTAGTTGGTGACCTCTTGCACATCGTCGGCGTTGCTCACCGTGAAGCCTGCTTCCTCATCAAACAAGTCGGCAAGTGTGGCCTGGGTGCCCTCGATCTGCGAAGTTAGCAACGCCTCTTTGCGAATGGCGCCGTAGAGCAGCCAGTCCACCGAAGGCACCAGCCCTGCGACACCTGAGAGCCGTGCCAGCGCCAGCTCTGCCACGCGGTTGGCTTCCACATAGCATTCATGCGCCAAGACCGGCTTGGCTGGCGGCAATGGGTGCGGCACAAATGCCCGGACGGACTCGCCCAGCGTGGTGGAGATGGCGTAGACGCCTGTGCTTCGCATGGTGTGAAAGACTGCTTTAATGAATGGTTGCGATATTAAAGACTTCTTTAATTTATGGCAAGACCAAGAAAGGATCTTTGCCTTCAGACTGGCGCCACCGTCCAAGACTATGTACCGCAGTCTGTAAAAAGTCTGTAAGCAGCATATTTCAAGTGGGAAACAAAAAAGCCTGCTAGCAATTAAGTAGCAGGCTTTCTATGTCCCATGCGGGTTATCTGGTGGCGCTTCACGGATTCGAACCGCTGACCTGTGGATTATGATTCCCTTCAAATAGGTATTTGCCAATGTTGATTTAAGTATGTAGAATCAATACAAATCAACAAGTTACAAGACTTAATACTGTGATTGCAATCAGGTCTTTGTTGATTGAAATTGGTCTAAATTCAAGAAAGCTGCTTACATCCGCCGTTACATCCTGATGGATGTAAGCAATTTGGAAAGGTCAACATGGCAAAGATTGCGTTCACTGCCGGTCGTGTCAATGGCTTCAAATGCCCACCAGACAGGCTACAAGCGTTTCTGTGGGATGCAACGGAACCGGGGCTTGGGTTGCGCGCCACACCAGCCGGGAAACCGTCCTACATCTTCCAAAGCCGTTACCAGGACAAAACCATACGCCTGACCATCGGGAGCCCGAGGTCGTGGGCTATTCCGCGGGCGCAGGAAAAGGCAAGGGAACTGCAACGCCAGATTGATGAAGGCCGCGATCCCCGCCAAGTCAAGGCTGCACTGACCGCCGCCGATGTTGCTAAGCGCGAGACTGACCGGCGAGAGATTGTGACAGTTGGCGAAGCATGGGCGGTGTACTTCGCGGAGCGCAAGCCACGGTGGGGCGACCTTCACTACAAGGACCACGTCAAACTCGCGCATTATGGTGGTGTGTAGGCAAA
>CAYHDD010000411.1:0-3794 GCA_964355195.1 uncultured Rhodoferax sp.
CTGAACTCGCACCAGAAACTGCATGGATACTGCCGGAACACTTTGCGACAGCGCAGCTCACCCAGGCGTTGGAAACACTCTGGCTCGATCCTGAAAGACGATCCAGCATGGGAGCCTCAGCCTATGAACTGATTCGAACCCGCCATGCTCCAGCGCACTGCGCTCAAGCCTACGCGAGCGCAATCGAACGCGCTTATTGCCAAACTCACCCACCTTTACCCACAGCCCCCAGCAAAACCAGTGTGTCCATCAGGCCCCAGCTATTCGTCGATGTTTCGGCAACTTGCCGAAATGATCTAAAAACCGGCATTCAGCGCGTTGTCAGGGCACTGGTGTGGGAGTTGATCCAAACTCCGCCTGCTGGTTATCGTGTTGAGCCGGTTTACTTGACGGACGAAGACGGTGTATGGGACTACCGGTATGCTCGCAAATGGACTTCCAGTGCTTTGGGAATTGATGGCGACTGGATGACAGACGACTCCGTGAGCCATTCCAAAGACGACGTCCTGTTGATCGCGGACTACACATCAGGGTACGCGGTCGAAGCCGAGAGGGCAGGCATATTCAGGGGACTCAAGAAGAGTGGCGTCAAAATCCATTTCATTGTTTACGACCTCTTGCCGGCCCTCATGCCGGAACATTTTCCTCCTGGACAGTTCGGCTTCCTGAATTGGTTGACCGCACTATCGCGCGTCTCCAACAGCGCCATTTGCATATCCGAGGCAGTTGCCAGGGATCTCACATCCTGGGTCGATACCGTTGGTCCACCACGCCCCCAACCCCTAGGCATCAACTGGTTCCACCTTGGGGCTGACATCCAAAACTCCATGCCAAGCTCTGGCCTTCTGGCGGATTTCACCGCCACACTGGCAGCACTCAAGCAAGCACCAAGCTTCTTGATGGTCGGCACCATTGAGCCGCGAAAGGGCTATTTACAGACCATCCATGCGTTCACCCAGCTGTGGCAAAAAGGTCTTGACATCAATCTGGTGATCGTCGGCAACGAGGGGTGGAACGGCTTGCCCGATGAAATGCGCCGCAGCATTCCTGACATTCTCACTGCCATCCGTGAACACGACGAATTTGGCAAACGACTGTTGTGGCTCAAGGGCATTAGCGACGAATGCCTCGAACTGACCTATGCCTCTTGCGCTTGCCTGATCGCGGCCTCCGAAGGAGAGGGATTCGGACTTCCGCTCATCGAAGCTGCTCAGCACGGCTTGCCGATCATCGCCCGAGACATACCAGTCTTCAAAGAAGTCGCGCAGACCCATGCCTTCTATTTTGCAGGACTCAAACCCTCAGACCTGGCACAGGCGATCACTGACTGGCTTGCCCTCAACAAGAACAACCAAGCCCCTCAGCCCGATGAATTGCCCTGGCAGACATGGGCTCAAAGCACCCAATCATTGGTCGAAAAGCTCAATCTGCCACACCCCTGTAATAGACATGCGCCTGGCCTTTAACGCAAGCTCTCTGTTGAACCCCTTGACAGGCATTGGACAATACAGTTTTCATTTGGCCAAGGAATTGTTGACTAGAGACAGTATCAACGTCGAATTCTTTTACGGCGCTTTCTGGAGCACAACACTTCGCGCAGTAGCACCACCCATCATTTCCAGCGCCCTGCCCCTTCTGCGTGACCGGATGCCCTACGCCTATGAACTCAGACGCGCGCTACAGAATTGGCTTTTCTACCGACGCAGCGCTCTCGCAGAGTCAGGTCGAAAATTTGACGTCTACCACGAGCCCAGCATCGTGCCCCTGCGGTTTGACGGTCCAACCGTCATTACGGTCCATGATCTGTCGTGGCTGAGGTATCCGCAAACGCATCCAGCGGTACGTGTGCGAGCCATGAATCGCTACTTTGAAAAGGGCTTACAGCAAGCAGCAGCAGTCATCACGGACTCGGCCTTTGTAAAGCAGGAATTGATTGAACAATTTGGCACAACATCGGAATCGATTTCTGTCATACCGCTGGGCATTGACGCCTTGTTCAAACCCCTGGCACCCGAACAAACCGCTTCTACGCTGTCGAAATACCAACTAAGACACGGTAAATATTTTGTAGCTGTCGGAACCCTGGAGCCGCGCAAGAACCTGTCACTGGCACTGACTGCCTTTCTCCGGCTACCAACCAAAGTCCGCGACGCCTGTCCTTTGGTACTCATTGGCATGCCCGGTTGGCACACATCTGCATTGGAACAACAAATTGCCCCACTCATTGCAGCCAAGCAGGTGCGTCAGACCGGTTATGTACCCCGTGCGGAACTGGCTGTGTTGACGGCCGGGGCGTTGGCCATGGTGTATCCATCGATGTACGAAGGCTTTGGACTACCTGTGCTGGAATCAATGGCTTGCGGCGTCCCCGTCATCTGTGCAAACACGTCGGCACTGCCTGAGGTCGTGGGAGATACCGGGATACTGGTTGATCCAAAGGATGACGGCGACCTAGTTCACGCCTTCTCGCGGATGATAGAAGACCAACCCTTGCGATCTGAACTCAGCCAGCGTGCCAGGCGGCGTGCCAGCCACTTTACCTGGTCCCACTGCGCCGACCGCACTGTGGCCGTTTACCAGTCAGTATCTTCATGAGCCATCATAGTCACCACCTCAGATGAAGATTTTGCACTTCTATAAGTCGTCCTTACCCACTACGATGGGCGGAACTGAGCAGGTCATCCACCAACTCGCTCGATCCTCTTCCAAACTTGGCATTTCTGTCGACGTACTGTCGCTGGCTCGCCAAGCGGCCCCTGAACCCCTGGAAATGGATGGCTATCGAATATATCGTTCCAAACTCGACTTTGAGATCGCCTCTACAGGTGTCTCGGTATCTGTCATGTCGCGCTTTGCTCAACTCGCCGAGGCAGCCGATATCGTGCATTACCACTATCCCTGGCCATTCATGGACGTGGTCCATTTCGCTACCAGGCTCCGCAAACCAAGCGTCGTCACTTATCACTCTGACATCATCAGGCAGCACGGATTGCTCAAAATCTACCGTCCATTGCAAACGCTTTTTCTGCGCAGCGTGGACAAGATTGTTGCGACTTCCAGCAACTACTTTGTGAGCAGCACTGTACTTAAGCATTTTTCAGACAAAGTTGAAGTGATCCCCATTGGTCTGGACAAGTTGGCCTACCCCCAAGTACGGCCGGAAAGAGTGAAGCACTGGCATACACGATTTGGCGACAGATTCTTTTTGTTTGTCGGTGTCTTCCGATACTACAAGGGGCTCCATATCCTGATCGAGGCGGCCAAAGGAATTGACTGCCCTATCGTGCTCCTGGGTAGTGGCCCCATTGAACGGGAATTGAAAGCACAATCCATGGCACTCGGATTGAATAATGTGCACTTTTTGGGCGTGTTACCTGAAGACGACAAGGTTGCACTGTTAACGCTATGCCATGGTGTAGTCTTCCCATCCCATTTGCGTTCTGAGGCATTTGGAGTTTCCCTGCTTGAAGGTGCGATGTACGGCAAACCGATGATTTCAAGCGAAATCGGTACTGGCACCTCCTTTGTCAACATTGATGCGGAAACCGGACTCGTCGTTCCGCCCGGTGATCCACAAGCGCTCAGGCGAGCCATACGCCAACTGCTGGACCAACCCGCCGCTGCCGCCGCCATGGGGGAGCGCGCTCAAACCCGATACCTGAAATACTTTACCGCCGAGCGGATGGCTGAGTCGTATGCAGACCTGTACAACCGCCTGTTGTCGACTCCCTGTTAGGGAGATTCAAGAGCGCTTCTTGGGCTTGGCCTTTGCCGCGGGCTTCGCCTTTGCTGCG
>CAYHDD010000412.1:0-3791 GCA_964355195.1 uncultured Rhodoferax sp.
CAAACTGCACGCGCATGAAGAAGAGGCCAGTGCCCAGATCGTTGTACTGGGCTGCCTCTTCGATGTTGCCGCCGCGCGCCGCCAAAAAGCCCGATACGGCATGCACCAGGCCCAGACGGTCCGGGCACGAGAGCGTAAGAATGTAAACAGGGTTCATGCCTGGTTGGGTCACAAGAGCTCTTAGTTTTGAGGGCGCCGCGTGTTGTTGAACTTGGCGCAATAGTCAACCGGAGGCGCCGGCGTGGCGGGCCACAGGGCGTCAAAACTCTTGCCCGCACCAGCGGCTTCGGTGATCGGTTCCGCCAGCATCGCCACCGCCTGGAGGCGCAAGGCGGGGTTCAGGTGCAGCGGCACACCGAGATGGCGATCAACATGGCCGCCACCGGCCAGCAAAACCACCGTCTTGCCGGGCTGTAGCGCCTGTGTGATGGTCTGGGCCATGGCCCGGTCGCGCGCGATCTGGATGCGTGTCATGGGCGCAATCTGGCTATCGGGCAACATGTCGCAATGCCCGCTTCGGACGCTTTGCTGCTGCGCCTTGAGCGCCGCTGTGCTGAGCAGAGCATCAAGTTCGGCTTGGCTCATGGCGCTGCGGTTCTGGCTGGCCGGAAGATTGGCACCCAGCACCGGCACACCCGCGCGCACCGCCGCCATCACGGCCGGACCGTAAGCGGCCCAGGGCCAACCCTCGTTGTTCCACTGCAAAGCCTCGCGCACCGCGTCTTCGCTGGCGTCGCCCGCCAGTTGCGCTGTTGAGCGTCCCTGGCTGGCCATCTCCAGTGTCAGGGCAGCCAGCGCCTTTTGCGCGGCCAGCGCGACGACGACGGTGCGGTGCACCTCCTGGTGATCCCGTGCATCGTGCTGCTCGCCGAGGAGGATCACATCGGCCGGCAGCAACTGCCGAAGTTGTTGAACTCGGCTGGCTTCGGAGTAGGAGACAGGCTTGCCGGGGCTGGCGCAGGCGGCAAGCCACAGAGCTAGCGCGACCGTCAGGAGCCGGGCCATCGTCACCACAAGAAACTGTTGTTGGCAGGGGCCGTGCTGCTCAGTGCACAACGACCGGGTTTTGCGCCAGTTCGGCGTATTGCTCCAGCGTGTCTTCGACTTCTTCCTGGCTCGGCGTCTTTTGCTGCCAGGCAGAAATATGCTGCTGAAACAGCTCGGCCCAGGAACCGTCGAGGTAGACCTCTTTGCCAGAGCGCTTGTCAATGATCTCAAAACCATGCCGCGCCAGGGTCGGCACCAGCAAGACCTGCTGCACCGGCGCGCCGTCAACCTCCACATCGGTCTCAGCGGCCACCGCGTTGGCCAGCATGTGGGTCACCGAGTAGGTGTCAGAGTCATAGAGCGTGTGCATTGCTTGATTATCCACGAGAACTGTTCTGCCTGTCAGTTGACTGCAGGCTTGCGAATTTCAAGGTCTGCGATTGCCCATTGCCTCGTCGTCCTGCCACTTCTGGTCAATGTAGTCGCCGTTGGACTCGGTAATTCTGATGCGCGCGGGCAAATAGCCCAGCGTCGGCGCCAGCCACAGTTCCACCTTCTGATCAAACTCACGGCGCGCGTTGCGTACGAGTTTGCGCGTCGGCTGCGCGCCACCAGGCAATTCCAGGACTTCGTCGGCCTCAACCGTAAAGAGCCAGGTGTCGGCATCGCGCGGGCCTATGGTCTGCAAGGCAATCGTGCTCGCCAGCGGGAAGCGCTGCGGGTCGCCGGCCAGCATGGCGGCCAACTGCACCACGATGCTCAGCCGGTCCTGTGCACCACTGAGCAGGGCTACGTCGGGCGTGTTGGCGCTGAAAGTAACCTTAGCCTTGTCACGCACAAAGTGGGCCGCCACTTCGCTGCGGTATTTGTCTGAAAAACGCATGGGGGCCAAGCCGTCCAGCGTAATCTGCCCCCGGCTGGTTTGCACCCGGGTAAAGCCGAACGCGCCAAACGCCAGTCGCGCCTCGTAACTCTCGGCGTTGTGCTGCCAAGCGAATTCTGCATTCAGACTATAGGGAAACTTGTTCGATTGCACCCGGTACTGGAGCGTCATCGAGCCGGGAACGGTGTAGCTGGCGGCCAAGGCCACCTGCTCGCGCAACTGGCGCGGTGCAGCCCGGATGTCGTCGCTGCTCTCCTGTGCTTGATCACCCACTGGCGCGGCCTCAGTCGGCGTCACCGCGACTGGGTCGGCAGCGCTGGCAACCACCGGCTCGGTTGCCTGGCTCGGGCTCATGCTCGGCAACGGCGTTTCGGCTGATGCCGCTGCGGACACAGGCAACGGCTTTCCTGGCAAATGGCGCGGTCGTGTAAATGGCGTAGCGGGCGCTAGCGCCGGGCGCAGCGGCAAGGCTTCGACCATGCGGGTGCTAAAGCTGCGTCCGGGCGCCAGCGGGTTCGACAGCGAGGTCAACGAAACCCCCTGCAAGAAAGCCAGATGCGCCCACAAGACACCCAGGGCGAGCGGTACTGCCACCTTGTACGAAAACCCCGCAGCCACACGCTTCATTTGCCCACAATTCCTCAAACACCGGCATTCACACCAGCACGCCGACACCTCCGGTCGGTGCCACTCGCGCCCGTTGCGGAACTCGATTACGGCATTATGCAGCCCGGCTCTCTGGGCTTGGGCGCTCCCCTACAATGCGCGGTCTTACAAATATTGCGCGAACGGAGACAGCTTGAGGTCAGACATTCAGACTTTAGCGGCACTGTACCGCGTGATGGTACGCATCCGCACGTTCGAGAACGCAGCCGAGGTAGCCAGCCAGGGCGGCGTCAGCGCCTACGGCAAGTCGGCCGACGGCAGCGCCAAGGTGCGTGGACCGCTCCACCTCTCCACCGGACAAGAAGCGGTACCGGCGGGCGTTTGCGCTCATCTGCGGCACAGTGACTACCTCACTTCGACCCACCGCGGCCACGGTCACACACTGGCCAAGGGCGCTGATCTGCAAGCCATGATGAGCGAGCTGTTTGGCAAGGCCACCGGCTTCAATGGCGGCAAGGGCGGCTCGATGCATATTGCGGACTTTTCGGTCGGCATGCTCGGTGCCAACGGCGTCGTCGGCGCCGGCCTGCCGATAGCCGTGGGCGCCGCGCACGCGCAAAAACTTCAGGGCCGCGACGCGATCACGGTCTGTTTTTTTGGCGACGGTGCCATCAACCGCGGGCCGTTTCTGGAGGCGCTCAACTGGGCGCAGGTTTACCAACTGCCGGTGCTGTTTGTCTGTGAGGACAACCGCTGGAGCGCCACCACCGCAAGCGGCCCCATGACGGCTGGCGAGGGTGCTTCGGCACGCGCCTTGAGCCTCGATATCCCGGCCGTGCAGGTGGATGGCAACGATGTGCTGGCGGTCTACGCAAGGGCCCACGAACTGGTGCAACAGGTGCGCGCAGGAAGCGGGCCGCGTTTGCTGCACGCCATCACTTACCGCGTGAAAGGCCATGTCTCGGTGGACAGGGCCGCCTACCGTGCCACTGACGAACTCGAAGCCGCACTCAAGACCGACCCCATCGCCCGCGCCCGCGCCCATTTTCTTGAGTTGCCCGGCGCAACGGCCGAGCAGCTTGACGCCATTGAGCGCTCCGCCGATGAAGAAGTCGCCAAGGCCCTGCAAGTGGCCGACGTCGCGCCCTGGCCGGATTCCGCGAGTGCCTACACCGACGTTCAGACCACCGGAGCCGGCCAATGGCGATGATGACTTACGCGCAGGCTGCAGCGCTGGCACTGGAGCGCGAGATGGCAGCCGATGCCAACGTGGTGGTGATCGGCGAAGACGTGGGGCGCGGCGGCATTTTTGGCC
>CAYHDD010000413.1:0-3789 GCA_964355195.1 uncultured Rhodoferax sp.
CCTGCATGGTGCGCTTTCGCCCGATCATGATGACCACCATGGCGGCGCTGGTAGGCACGCTGCCGATCGCAGTGGGTTGGGGCGCCGGCGCCGAGGTGCGTCGCCCACTGGGCCTCGCCGTGGTCGGCGGCCTGCTGCTGTCGCAGTTCCTGACCCTGTACCTGACGCCGGTTGTCTACCTGTATCTCGACCGGGTAGGCAAGCGGCAGAAACCCGCCTGAGCGGGCCGCGCCTGCGGCGATTCACGAAGCCGCGATGGGCGGCATGGCGAACAGCCGCTCGAAGTCCTCGGCAGCCATCGGTTTACCAAAGTGGTAGCCCTGCAACAGCGCGACACCCAGACCCTGCAGTGCCAGCGCGGTTTTCTCGTCTTCGACGCCTTCCGCTACCGTCTTCAGCTTGAAGGCCCGCGCCATCTGCACGATGGCGGTAACCAGCTGGGCGCCCTGTGTCGTATGAATCCGGCGCACAAACGAAATGTCGATCTTGAGCTTGGTGGCCGGCATGTTGTGCAACTGGGACAGCGATGAGTAGCCGGTACCGAAGTCGTCGATGGCGATGCCGAACCCGGCGCCCACCAGTTCCTGCAGGCGAGTCAGGGTGTGCTGGGCATCCTCCATCGCGACACTTTCCGTGATCTCCAGTTCAAGACACTGGACCGGTATGTCATGACGCTCCAGGTCTGCCAGCATCTCGGCAGTGAAGTTGGCGGTGAATAGCTGCCG
Organism: uncultured Rhodoferax sp.; assembly: GCA_964355195.1. Taxonomy (GTDB): domain Bacteria; phylum Pseudomonadota; class Gammaproteobacteria; order Burkholderiales; family Burkholderiaceae_C; genus Rhodoferax. Next base: position 726 of record CAYHDD010000413.1, read on the forward strand.
CCGCGAAACGTTCACGGCCATGTGCAGATCCATTCCCTTCCCGCGCCAGCGCCGCAAGCTCTCGAGCGCTTGGCGCCACACCAGCATGCCAAGCTCGTTGATCAGCCCCAGGTTTTCGGCCATGGGGATGAAGGTCGCCGGCGAGACCCAGCCGTAGGTCTCGTCGTGCCAGCGCGCCAGCGCCTCGCAACCCACCAGACGGTGTCCGTCGGCCGCAACCACCGGCTGGAACCACGCCTGTATCTCCTGGTTCTTGATCGCTGCCGCCAGCCGGTTCTGGATGTAGAGGGCGCGGCGGTCATCGTCCTTGCGCAGCACGTCGGAAAAGAAGCGGACGTTGTTGCGTCCCAGATCCTTGGCGAAGAACATCGCCCGATCCGCCTGGGATAGTAGTGTTTCAGTGGTATTGGCGTCGTCGGGGTAGACAGCCACCCCCATGCTGAACGTAACGTTGAAGTCGGTACCGTCGATCACGATCGGCTTTTCGCAAGCCGTGATCAGTTTGGCGGCCACCTCGCGCGCGCCCTCGATGTCGGACACATCAGAGAGCAGCACCACGAATTCGTCACCGCCCCAGCGTGCCAGCGTGTCTCCCGAGCGCAGGCACTGGCGCAGGGATCCTGCCAGACTGACCAGCACCTGATCGCCCGCCGAGTGGCCGAAGTGGTCATTGATATCCTTGAAATGATCCAGGTCGATGAAGCCCACGGCGACCTTGTGGGAGCTGCGGTCTGCCATGCGCAGGGCGATCTTGGTACGGTCTTCCAGCAGGACCCGGTTGGGAAGGCCGGTGAGCGCATCATGCAGGGCCATGTGGCTGATGTGCTTTTCCAGCAGATAGCTCTGTGTGATGTCGCGCAGCACGCCGCGGACGCCGGCGATGCCGTCCGGACCAGCGACACCGGGTACGAAACGGTACTCGATCCAGATCTCCTCCGTTGCATCCGTCCGCTTGAGGCGCAGGCGCCCCGTCGCGCTGGTCTTCTTGCCCGAAAACAGGAAGGTGAACTGCCCCTTCAACGCCTTCACATCCTCGGGGTGAATGCTGTCGAAGATCAGCCCGCCGCTATCGTCTGCGTTGCCTGAGAGCTTTGTCCAGCCCGGGCTGGCGCGCACAAAATGTCCATCCCGGTCGAGTTCCACCACGCCCTCTTCCAGAATATCCAGCGTCTGAACGTAAGCCAGGTGCTCTTCGACGTAGGCCACTACGCTTTGCATGAGGTCATGGCTGGATTCGGCAACCCCGGATATTTCGTCAGGCTCACCAGTGGCATTCTCTAGCCCCTGCTGCACTTCCTGCGTCAATTGATGATGGCGCGCGAACTGTCCCACCGCGTTGGACAGATGCAATATCCGCGCGGCCAGGGTCTGGGTCCACCGACCGACAACGAGCCACAAGATCAGGGCCAGCAAGGCCAGCGAAGCCATCGACGACAGCAGGATGAGCTGTGTAGACAAGGGGTCGCGCAGGGTCTGCCGCATTACCAGCAACGGTGCCGCGGAGTCGCCGCCAAAAGCCGCGACTACCCTCTGCTCGACCGCAAGACCGCCCACCATCAGGGGGCCGCTAAAGGAGGAATCCAGCGACTTGCCGACTTCTTCCGATCCTTCCGAACTCGCCAGTACCCGGCCGCCCATCACCAGCGCCAAACTCACATCCAGCGGTGCCAGCGTGCGCAGGACCGCGGCATCCACTGGTTGCATCAGCACCATGCGGCCTTTGCCCTGCGCGCCCAGCCACAATGGAGCACTCTTCAGCGCGTAGGCGATGCCATGTTCGCTGTCATAGTGCCACCCCGGTTGCGCCCCCTTGCCTTCCAGCGCCCTGCTCAACGAGTCGCTGGCGTCACTGCCAAAACGAAACAGCGGACCACCCTTGCCCGGCATTACCACACCGGCAGGGAACTTGCCCACCTTGCCCTCAAGCGCCGCGAAGTAGGCGCGCAGGCGCAGCCAGCTGTCGGCGCCGCCATCGGCAAAAATGCGCATGAAGTCGATCTGCGCCTTGACCTCGTCGGCATTGCGCTGCCAGTCATCCTGCATGGATGCGTAGTTTTTTTCGATGTGCTGCGCGGTATCGTTTGCCGCATTGTGTTGCGCGCGCCCGATGATGGCCCGGTAGCCGCCCAGCCCCGCCAGGCTGCCGAGCAGCGCCACCAGCACGAACACCCCGATGAATCGCCGCGTGAGCTGCCGCTGCAGACTCCCGGCGTTTGCGCCGGATGGCGGCGCCGCGATGTCCAGCACGGGATTCTCGGCTAGCGTCGGCATGGGTGACTGTACTCGGGCCCTCAGGGCGCCTTGCCTGCCCAGCGGTCCTGCACGATGCTGCTGACGCTGAATGCCCGGGCCGCCTCCGAAGTTTCGGTCGCGTGGAGAAAATGATCGACCACAGTCAACTGCTCGGCGGAAAAACGCCCATCCGGCGAATACACCTTCTTGCGCAGCTTGAGCACTTCATGCAGCGCCTCGCGCTCCTCCGCCGTTGGCAGTGCCAGCGCATCGACCATCTCCCTGGCGCTGTGCTTGTCGATCCACACCAGTGTGCGCTTCAAGGTCTTGACCATCTTCTCGACCACTTCAGGACGGTTCTTCGCGAAATCTTCACGGGTCGCCACCTGGCCGTTGAGAAACAGCCCTCCCATCATCCTGCGGGTGGTCTCGAGATCGTGGTAGTCGGCGAGGACATAGGCCGCCTTCTGCTTGACCAGGCGGGTGGCGAAGGGCTCGTCGCCCATGAGGGCGTCGACGGTCCCGGTGGCGAGCGCGGCATGCTGGTTGTCGTAGGCTTGCCCGACCGCAACGTAATTGACCCGATCCGGGCCGACACCCGAACGCGTCACCACATGCTCGGTGAATAGCTGCGAGGTCGAGCGCCCGCCAGTCCTTGACCGGCGCGCCCAGCACCGCACCCTCGTTCCAGCAGTTGTCGGCGATCAGGTGCAGCGGGTGACGCGACAGCAGCTTGTAGTCGGCATTGCGGTCATCGGCCAGCTCGAGCGCCGGCATCACCGCGCCCACCGCTTTCGCGACGGTGTCGCGGAAAAAAGGCCTGTAGGCCGCC
>CAYHDD010000414.1:0-3787 GCA_964355195.1 uncultured Rhodoferax sp.
CAACTGGGCGAAGCGTAAAGAATCCAGGGTGCAGTCCCAGTTCATCCAAAAACTCCCCCTTGGGTGAGACAAACCTCTTGGAGTGGTGGTAGCCATATGTATGACTTGAGGAGCGTAGAGTAATCAGGCACGGAGGCAACTTCGCCTCAAAAAGCTCACTATTGAATTGGTCATAGGCCTTTTGAAGTTCTGTGTAGAACGAAACAGTGGGGTTCATATGTGGCGATGCCCTATTGGAGTATTCAAGACACTCAGTCTGGTACTGCGCCGAAGCCTGCAGTCGTGTTGGCAATTACAGATTGGCATGGGCATAACTGGCCATACTTCACGCCGGAGCATCCTCAGGGAAGTTGACCACTGAGTTGGGCCACTTCCCTGGCTGAATGCCTTTAAGTCCAATGCGAATCCTGGCGGCAATATCTGCGTCAAATGGAATTGCACTGTCTGCACTGCCAACGCTCTTGCCGGCTTGAACAGTAGCCTGCAATCCACCCGTCTTGACGAAGCCGAACTCCTGCACGACGGCGGTGAAAGTGGTGACCACAATCCTTTCGACTGCATCCGCTCCAACCGCGAACTCAAGCCATTCGCAGATTGCAAGCCCCAGACCAATATCCCTGAGCTCTCCATAAGTTTTAGGCCAGACTGACTGATGATTGATTCGCAGCCATTCAGCGAACCCTGCAGGGGTAATTCCGGTATACAACGCTGGTGACAAGTACTTCGCTTTACTTGTCTCAGTAGCACTCGCCCCTCTCCAGAAGGTGGGGTTGAGCTTGTCGATACCTCTGCGCGACTGTGTCCTCTCGTTAGGCGAGTCATCTTTCTGCTTCCGCAAGAATGCCGGGATTTGAAGGTCATCCATACCCCCGGAACTCAGGGCGTCCACCCTTGCTGCAGCGCTCGAGCGACTCTGCCGCCAGGCTGAAGGTGGTGGCTCACAAGCGGAAAACGATGGTGGAATCGGTGCGTCGCTGGTCTTAAATCTTGTTGAGGAAACACAACTGCTTATTGATGAATAGTCATCGGCCGATGACGTCGGCGGCTCGAAACCTTGATTCGCACTTGCGGAACGGGCAACAGTACCAGTACCTCCCCAGCCAGCAGCCAGCATTTGCGGAACCTTGTGACCCGTCGGCATTACCTGAGCCTTTTCCGCATCGGTGCGTTCGTGCACAAGAATAAAGTTGGTTCTGTCAGTCACGAGTTGATAGCGTACGGCCAGTTCCGGCAGTGTGAGATATTCTTGGTCCGTCCAATCCCCAACAACTGAATGTTCAACCAAGGACTCAGTAAAGAGTGCAGATGCCGCCACCCGAGCCAAAGTGTTTACAGTGCTCTGTACATTCTCAAGAGTCGCGCGTGCCAAGAGTACTTCGTCCTGCGCATCAGGGAGTCGCCCCCACAATTTGACTTCACCAAGCCCGGGCGTGCTTGGAGTGTTGAAGAAAGCGCAAACACTGAAAGCTTCGTTCTCAAATGCATGGTCTGGGAGCCGCTGAACCCACTTCGACGCCATCGTTAATGGCCATTCAACTCGCAGAGCCTGCAACGGTGTTGCGCGAAGCCTGTGAAACATTCGCACTACAGCCGGTTCAACATCTTCACCTGGTGCTACAAAGTCACAGACTCCCCCTGTGGCATGCGCCAGGCGACGAAGGTGGGCTTCGGCTGGACTTGCCCCGATGGCGACGACAAAGACCCGGTGGTCTGATTTCTTGGCAATATTGATGACTTCACCAATGCCTGAAATCTCACCGTCAGTTATGAGCAGAATGTCACTCTTGCCCTTGTGAGTGATGGCGATTGTCGACTTCAATGCTTCCGCCATCTCGGTTCCGCCAAGGTCAGCCTTGACCTCATCTATCCAGCGCAGCGCGGATGCTTTGGCAGGCGCTGCGGCATTCCACATTCCCCTGCTGCGATGTTCCACTGAACTGCCAAAGCGTGAAAGTGAAAAACAGTCTGCCTTCTCCAGCCCATTGATGATGCTTCGAAGCGCTCTGCGAGCTGAATCGATACTGTCACCTCCCATCGAGCCACTGCAATCGACAAGAATCTTTGCCGAAACTGAATTCTTGCCTTGTCCAGTCAGTGCTGGGCTGAAATTGGCCATGGCAGCCGTCTGACCAGGGACACACATGTCTTCGCAGGAAATGGCTGAAGACGCATTCTGCAGGTCGCTCAGCGTGAGAATGAAGTCGCGGTCCAGTGCGCCCCGCTGCGCCAGTCGTACCACCAGTTCTTCACCGTTGGGGAAGTAGCCCGTGGCGTGGCTTGGGCAGGCCACGTTGGCCTTGGAGAGGTCGCCGTACAGGGTGACGCTGATATCGAACGAATATTCAGCAGTCAGGTCTGTGATTGTCGTTTGATGCGGCTGCAGCCCCCCTTGAGAAATAGGGTCTCCGTACCTGGGCGCAATGGTTGTGGGTAGCATCAAACGAATTTGCCCCTGCTCAACTTGAAGGACCTGGGCATAACGGACCGTGATGCTGCACTCTTCCCGTGCCATCAGGTTGCCAAGTTCCAGCGTGTAACTGTGGTCGGCGTTGCGCTCGAGCATGACACCGGAGTTGCCCTCTGAAAGCGCCTCTTCGTATCGAGCGCGGGCATGACTCTTTTCTGTTACTTCACCTTTCAGAGGCTTACCGTTGAGTACTACCTCCACCCCCATCAACACCGCGCCGAAAGGGAGCGGGAATGTGTAGGTGATTTCGGCATTCGTATCACTGGAGTTTCGATATCGTTGCTCCAACGTCATGACCAACAGTCGTCCTTTGACCGCCCCATTTGCCTTCACACCCAATAGCATGAGGTCTCTGTCACCATTACTGGTCATTTCCGCTTGACGCAATTCGCTCATTTTCTCCACCTGTGTTTGTTTGACAACCGAACTTCTCTATTCATGAACTTCATCGTCTGCGTCACTCGCAGAGGTAATACTTGCGTAAAGGGCCATCACGCCCCTTGCAAACTTTCGTACTTGCTCAGGTGTCATCTGAGCTCGGCTCGGCTCTATAACCACCTCCAAACCATCAGTGACAGTGAGATGGCTGCAGACTTCAATAGAGCCAGCCTTTTTTGACCTTGGCGGGACAGCCGGCTCCGCTCCATGGAGAAGGTCTTTGACTCGCTCGAGGGATACGCCTGCCGAAGTCCACTTCTTGATGAGTAAGACCTGTCCCAGGTGCTTTGACCCATACCTGGCAGCGCGAGTCTCGCCGTCGGGCTTGTCAACAAGGCCTGTCTGCACGTAATAGCGAAGGGTGCGCACAGGCAAGTCAGCCAGTACGCAAAGTTCATTGAGCGTGAATTGTTTGACGGTTTCTGACATCTTGCTTGTTTTATACACTTATGTAATACAGTATTAGTGTACATATATTTTGAATTTGTGCAAGTCATTTTTTGATTCCAGGTTTGTCATGCTTCAAAGCGCCGAGGAACGCTCCAAGGATTGCGATTGCGACCATGGGCGCCCTCCTCAGGTGCGGTATGGGTTGGAAGGCGAATTCAGCACTCGCGGACTGCGACTGCGTCCAGGGCGCATGGAGGACAGGCTCTTGTCCCGCAGAACGCGACGGAAGCGGTGTCCAGCAGTGATAACTACACCGTCGCCATTGACGACGGCATACAGGTTCCGGGAGTCCGCGGCCTTGGTCTTGATGTCCTTGGGTTCGCTGCGCGACATGGCATCAAGGGACTTGCAATCAAAGGTGACGATGCGGCAGCCCTTGTGGTCGGGCTCATGGCGGCCATAGGCCAGCAGGCAGTCCAACACATCACGATT
>CAYHDD010000415.1:0-3783 GCA_964355195.1 uncultured Rhodoferax sp.
CTTCTGCGGCATGATGGAACTGCCTGTGGTAAAGCGGTCTGCGATCTTGATGAAGCCGAAGTTCTGGCTCATCCACAGAATCAACTCCTCGCTGAAGCGGCTGATGTGCACCATGCACAGCGTTGCGGCAGCGCTGAACTCGATGGCAAAGTCACGGTCACTGACGGCGTCGAGCGAGTTCTGGCAGACCTGAGCCTGGCCGGCGTCATCGACCATGCCGAGAGTCCGGGCGACACGCTCACGGTCCAGCGGGTAGCTGGTGCCCGCAAGCGCGGCAGCCCCCAGCGGCAGCCAGTTGGTGCGTCGGCGCACCTCAAGCATGCGTTCAGCGTCGCGCCTGAACATCTCCACGTAAGCCAGCAGGTGGTGCCCGAAGCTGACCGGTTGCGCCACCTGGAGGTGGGTAAAGCCGGGCAGAATCACCTCGGCATTTCTCTCGGCAACATCGAGCAATGCCCTTTGCAGATCCGTCAACAGGGCGCTTATGAGATCTATTTCGCCGCGCAGCCAAAGCCGCACGTCGGTGGCTACCTGGTCGTTGCGCGAGCGTCCGGTGTGCAGGCGCTTGCCGGCGTCGCCGATCAGCTGCGTCAGGCGCGCCTCGACGTTCAGGTGCACGTCTTCCAGGTCAAGCTTCCAGTCGAAGGCTCCGGCCTCGATCTCGGCGGCGACACTCGTCAGGCCGCGCTCAATGGCCAACTGGTCCTCTGCGCTGATGATGCTCTGGGCCGCCAACATCTCGGCGTGCGCCCGCGAACCGGCAATGTCAGCTTGCCAGAGTCGCTTGTCAAAAGAGACGCTTGCCGTGTAGCGCTTGACCAGTTCGCTCATGGGCTCAGAAAATAGGGCCGACCAGGCGCTCGATTTTTGATCAAATTGGTTGTGTGTCATGGCGGTGAAAGCTGGTTTTGCGGGAGTGGCTCAGGCCAGCAGCCGGTCGGACCGCTGGAAATTTGGGGATGGCAACAGATCATCAATAATCGAGAGACGCTGACAAGGAACCCGGCCCGGAATATTTTTGTGGACAAGCTCCGAGCATAAGCCCCGACGTTCAATGAAAGACCTGCCAATTTTATCGACCTTCCAGGAACTCGCGCCTGAGCCGACACGGCCGACGCCGGTGTTTGACGCCTGCCACGTCGGAGTGGCCCTGCGCGCCGTGCTGTTTGTCGAGCTGGTGCTGGCGCTGGGTGCCCTGTTTGTGACGACGCAGTTTATGGATTGGCTGTCACGCTGGTCGGTCTTGACGGGCTGTGCCATGCCGGCCACGCTGGGCTGGCTGATTACCTGCTGCGCTTTGGGTCAACGGCTGGCCTCGTGGCGTGACGATCTTCAGGAACTGCTGGCGGTCGCCCTTGGTGCGCTGGCCGGACTCGCGGCCTGCGCCATTTTGTCGCTGGTGGACTGGCAGGAGCCGCTGCCCTGGCTGGGCAGTGCCTTGAGCGGTGCCCTGCTGTCGGCCTTGCTGGTGATGGCGCTCGTGCTGCGCGAGCGCGCCAGGACCCCGACCGACACCGCAGCCCGCCTGAGCGAATTGCAGGCCCGCATTCGTCCACATTTCTTGTTCAACACGCTCAACAGCGCGATTGCGCTGGTGCGCGCGGAACCTGCCAAAGCCGAAGCCTTGCTGGAGGATTTGAGCGATCTGTTTCGCTACGCTCTGGTCGAGCAGGGCGAGTCGGTCACGTTGGCCGACGAAATGAGCGTCGCGCAGCGCTATCTGGCGATCGAACAGGTGCGTTTTGGCGATCGCATCGCGGTGCAGTGGCTGCTGGATCCGGCGGCGGCGTCGGCCAGGCTGCCCCCGCTGTTGTTGCAACCCTTGTTGGAGAACGCGGTGAAACACGGCGTCGAGCCGAGCGCGAGTGGTGCACAAATCAGGGTGTCGACCGAGCGCCGGGGTTCGCGCGTGGTGATCAAGATTGCCAATACAGTGCCGGGGGGACCGGGTGAAGGCGGCAGCGGCCTGGCGCTGGCCAATGTGCGTGATCGGCTCCAGTTGCTGCACGATGTGCAGTGCCAATTCAGCAGTGCTTTGAAGGACGGCCTGTTTCTTGTCCGGATTGAGGTGCCGGCGTGAATTCCCCAGACCGCCTGCCATGAGCCTGAGCCTGTTGCTGGTAGACGACGAAGCGCTGGCGCGCGCACGCCTGCGGACCTTGCTAGGCGACTGCTGCTCGCCCAGCGTCACCGTGGGGGCTGAGGCTGCCAATGCCAGCGAGGCGCTTGAGTGGCTGAGGCGGCAGCGCTTCGACGCCGCACTGATCGACATCCACATGCCGGGCGCCGATGGCCTGACCCTGGCGCGAGCCCTGAGAGCCCTGCCTGATCCGCCGGCCATCGTGTTCGTGACGGCCTATGCCGAACACGCGGTCCAGGCTTTCGAGCTCGAAGCGCTGGACTACCTGACCAAACCGGTGCGCCTGGAACGCTTGCAGGCGACGCTGCAAAAAGTCGAGCGCTGGGTGCAGGAACGTCGTCCTGCACAGATCGAGGCAGCGCAAGAAGTGCTGGTCATTCAGGAGCGTGGCCGCACCGAGCGGGTGCCGCTGGCCGAGGTCCTGTATCTGAAGGCCGAGCTGAAGTACATCACGGTGCGAACGGTCTCCAGGAGCTACCTGCTGGAGGCTTCGCTGAACGAGCTGGAGAGTCGCTTCGCGGACCGCTTCATGCGGATCCACCGCAACGCCCTGGTCGCCAGGCGGGCGGTGCGCGCACTTGAAAAACAGCATGACACGGCCGAAGGCGAGAGCTGGGCGCTGCGCTTGAGCGGCATCGATGACATGTTGCTGGTCTCGCGGCGGCAGTTGCCGCAGGTGCGCGAGCTGCTGTCTAACCCGTGTTTCTGAGGCCGGCGGCAATGCCGTTGATGGAGATGTGGATGCCGCGCTGAATGCGCGCATCCACCTGACCGCTGCGGTAGCGGCGCACCAGTTCCACCTGCAAGTGGTGCAGCGGATCAATGTAGGGGAAGCGGTGGCGAATCGAGCGTTGCAGTGATGCGTTGTGACTCAGGCGCTGTTTGTCTCCGGTGATGTTGCCCAGCGCTGCGGCAGTGCGCTGCCACTCCAGCTCGATGGCACTGAAAATCTTCTTGCGCAAGCGCGTGTTGCTCACCAATTCGGCGTAGCGGCGTGCCAGCGCCAGGTCGCTCTTGGCCATCACCATGTCCATGTTGGACAGCAGGGTCTTGAAGAAGGGCCATTGGCGGTACATCTGTTGCAGCAGCTTGAGCCGGTCCTTGGCGCTGCCGCTGCCGGGTTGCTGCAGGAAATTTTCTACGGCGGAACCAAAGCCGAACCAGCCCGGCAGCGTCAAACGGCACTGACCCCAACTGAAGCCCCACGGAATGGCGCGCAAGTCTTCGATTCTTTGGGATGCAGGTTTTGCCGTCGGGCCGCCCCTGGGCAAAACAGCCCCCCCTGGGAGCAGCGAGGACGCGCCAGTGCCCTGCGTGGGGGCCACATAACGAGAGGCCGGGCGGGAGCCCAGATTGAGCTCGGCAATTTCACGTATCGGGGTCGAGTCGAAGAAGTACTCGGTGAAGCCGGGTGTCTCGTAAACCATCTTTCGGTAGGCCGCCATGCTGGCTTGCGACAGCTCGGCGGCAGCTTCCAGAAAGGCACTATTGGCAGACTTGGTGGGTTGCAGGAGGGTCGCCTCCAGCGTCGCCGCCACGAGGGTTTCGAGGTTGCGCCGACCGATGGCCGGGTTGGCGTACTTGGAGCCGATCACCTCGCCCTGTTCGGTCAGGCGGATTTGACCGCGCACGGTGCCCGGAGG